>DBFBKG010000103.1:0-12838 GCA_048203815.1 Collinsella sp.
GCAGGCCGCCGACAGGTCGGCGGAGGCGTCCACGCGCTCGCCGCGCCTGGCCTTCGGCGCCGTCACGAACCTGTGCGACGCCACCTCGGCGCTCACCGTCGAGGGCGACCTGCCCAGCTCCCTCGCGATCTCCCTGCACGACGCCCTGCGCTCCAGCATCCTCTGGACCGTGTCCCGCTCGTGCCTCGTGAGCCTTCCGTAGGACCTCGGGACCGCCCTCGCGGAGCCCTTTCTCTTCTTTCCGGACATGCTGTCCTCCGATCTCCCGGGGCCGGCCGGCCCGGCCCTCAGGGTATCGGGTTCCCACATTCATCCGCACATGTGCGGATGAATGAGGGAGGTGTTCGGATAAAGTCGATAATCAAGGTGCCGCAATAGTTCTCAGGCAACAGCCGAATTACCCACCGCGGAGAGCTGATTCGCGGCATAATTAACAACTGACATATGAGTTTGATAGAACAGTTGCGAGGCGCTATGGAAGAATCGATGCACGTCGGCGAGCAGGAAACGAGCCTACAGGACCAGTCCTACCACACCATTCGACGCAAAATCGTCTACCTGGACTACAAGCCGGGCGAAAAGCTGGGCGTCAAGCAGCTTTGCGATGACCTGGACATGGGTCGCACGCCCGTGCGCGAGGCTTTGGTTCGCTTGGCGCAGGAAGGCCTGGTGCGCACCGTGCCCCAGAGCGGCACCTACGTCTCACCCATCAACCTCACCCTTGCCGAGAGCGCCTGTTACATCCGCGAGCATCTGGAAAAGCAGGTGATTGTGGAGTGCTGTGCGCGCGCCACGTCGGCTGGCATCGAGCAGCTCGACCGCGCCATCGCGCTGCAGGAAAAGGCCATGGCCGAAGAGGATCGCATCGGCTTCTTTTTGAGCGACAACCTCATGCATCACATGATTTTTAGCATCGCATGTCGCAGCACCGTGTGGTCGTGGCTCGAAGAGACCAATGCCGACCTGGAGCGCTTCCGCTGGCTGCGCGCTGCCACGCAGGTTCTCGACAATCAGGACATCGTGAACGAGCACAAGCAGATTCGCCGCGCTATCGCCGGTCGCGACCCCATCGAAGCGAGCTTTTTGGTCAGCAAGCACCTGCACATGATGTTCCGCAACCAAACCGAGGTTCTGGACCAGTTCCCCGAGTACTTCGAGACCAGCAAGCTCCGCTAACCTGCCAAAAAGGGACAGGTTCATTTTGGCAGGTTTTATCTGGTCAAATGAAACAAGGCCCGACTCCGCCACAACGGAGCCGGGCCTTAGTTGTTAGAACGACGGAACTCGATTACTCGACAGTAACGCTTTTCGCCAGGTTGCGAGGTTGGTCAACGTCGCAACCGCGCAGGATGGCCACCTCGCGGGCGAGCAGCTGCAGCGGAACGCTCGCCGTGATGGGGCTGAACACGTCGCGGACTGCCGGCACGCGGATGATGCAGTCGGCGATCTTGTTGATCTCCTCGTCGCCCTCGGTGGCAACGACGATGACCTTGGCGCCGCGTGCCTTGCACTCCATAAGGTTCGACACGGTCTTGTCGTAGGTGGCGCTCTTGGTGGCCACGGCGATGACGGGGAAGCCCGGGTCGATCAGGGCAATGGGGCCGTGCTTCATCTCGCCGGCGGCGTAGGCCTCGGCGTGCAGGTAGCTGACCTCTTTGAGCTTGAGCGCGCCCTCGTAGGAAATAGCGGCACCCATGCCGCGACCCACGAACAGTGCGGACTGCGCGTCCTTGCACAGCAGGGCGGCCTCATGAACGGCCTCGGTTTGGGTATCCAAAATCCACTGGATCTGCTCGGCCGTATCGGAAAGCTCACGGAACAGCATGCGCGCCTGCTTGGTGGTCAAGCGGTACTTGACCTGCGCCAGCAGCAGAGCCAAAAGCGTGAGGCTCACAACCTGGCCGATAAAGCTCTTGGTCGAAGCGACCGCGATCTCCTTGTTGGCCTTGGTGTAGATGACGCCGTCGCTCTCACGCGCCACGGGGCTGCCCACCACGTTGGTGATGCCGAAGACCTTGGCACCCTTGATGCGTGCGTCGCGAATGGCGGCAAGGGTATCGGCCGTCTCGCCCGACTGGGACACGGCAACGACAAGCGTCGTCGGCGTAATGATGGGATTGCGATAGCGGAACTCGCTGGCTGCCTCAACCTCAGTGGGGATGCGAGCCCAGCCCTCAATGAGATTCTTAGCAATGAGGCCAGCGTGATAGCTGGTGCCGCAAGCGATCACGTAGACGCGGTCGATGTCGTTGAGTTCCTCGAGCGAAAGGCCCAGCTCGTCGATGTCGAGCTCGCCGGCCGGCGTCATACGACCGACCAGCGTGTCGCGCACGACGCGCGGCTGCTCGTGGATTTCCTTGAGCATAAAGTCGGGATAACCGCCCTTTTCTGCCATGTCCAGGTCCCAGTCGATGTGGGTGACCTTGGGCTCGATAACGTTGCCGGCCTCGTCGGTGTACTCGACGCCTGCGGGCGTAAGCTTGGCAAACTGACCGTCCTCGAGCACCACGACATCGCGGGTGGCGTCGATGAGCGCGATGACATCGGAGGCAACATAGGCGCCGGTCTCGCCCGCGCCGACCACGATCGGGGAATCCTTGCGGGCCACGGCGATCACGCCGGGCTCGTCAGCGCACACGGCGGCCAGACCATAGGCACCGACCACGTGGGTGCACGCCTCGCGCACGGAGGCCATCAGGTCGTGCGTCTCGGCATAAGCCTCTTCGATCAGATGCGCGAAGACCTCGGTATCGGTCTCGCTCTTAAAGTGGTGGCCGCGACCCTCCAGCTCTTCGCGCAGCTCGGCGAAGTTCTCGATGATGCCGTTGTGGACGATGGCGATACGACCGTCGCAGCTGGTGTGGGGGTGAGCGTTAACGACGGAGGGCTTGCCGTGGGTGGCCCAACGGGTGTGGCCGATACCGCAGGTAGCGTCGCTGTCGATGCTGGAAAGCTCGCTCTCCAAGCCCGCGACCTTGCCCACGCGGCGGATGACATCGAGGTGCGCCGCGGCGCCCTCGCCCACCTCGAGCGCGACGCCCGAGGAGTCATAGCCGCGATACTCCATACGCTTGAGGCCCGTGACCAGGATGTTCTTTGCAATATCAGAGCCGGTGTAGCCGACAATTCCGCACATAGGATAAATCCCTTCGTCCGCTTGACTGCAAAACGTCCACGCACAGGGGGCGCTGAGACGCATAACGTTCGAGTATTGTACTCACGCAAACGCAAGCTGATATACCAGAAGTGGTATCTCAACTTAGATACCACCCGATGCACACACGTCCAGCCGGTCCAAACCACCACAATGGGGACAGGCACCTTCGTGGTGGTCGCGCTGGCAACGGCGTTTCCCCAGATAAAACCTGCCAAAAGAAACCTATCCCTTTTTGGTAGGTTTAGGATGCTACAATCTGGCTTGTACTTGAAACGCATCAAAGGGGCCGCTATGGCAAAGGTAAAAATCAGCGACGTCGCGCGCGAGGCCGGGGTTTCGTTGGGCACGGTTTCCAACGCGCTCAACCACCCCGAAAAGCTGCGCCCCGAGACCCTCAAGCTCATCAACGAGACCATCAATCGCCTTGGCTACCTGCCCAACCAAAGCGCTCGTCAGCTCGCGGGCGGCGCCACCAAGTCCTTTGGCCTGGTGCTCCCCCGTCTCGATCACGGCTTTTCGCTCCAAATCGCCAGCGGCGCCCACAACGAGGCCCGCAAGCACGGCTACGACTTGCTCATCGCCAACGCCGATAACGACGATATTCTCGAAGACCATTACCTGCGCTATTTTATGGGCACGCAGATGTCCGGCGTCATGGTTCAGCCCATGGCGTCCCCCGACTGGCATCCGGCCATGACTAAAATGCCCGTGCCGATCGTCCATCTGGACATCCATTGCTCCGAGCCCGGCTACTACGTAGCGGCCGACAACGAGGCCCAGGGTCGCATCATTGCCGAACTTGCCATCGCCCGCGGCGCACGCCATATCACCGTTGTGGGTAGAGCAGCATTTATGCAACTCACCCTGCGCGTCCTTGGCATTCACAAGGCCCTCGCCCTGCACCCCGATATCAAGATCGAAGTCATCGACGCCGGCGAATGGAATACCGCCGCCGACGGCTACGGCATCGGCGCCCAAATCGCCGCGCGCCCCGCCGACGAACGCCCCGATTTTGTCGTCGGTCTGACCGACGTGCTGGCCTCGGGCGTCATCTCGGCGCTGGTCGACAAAGGCATCGCCGTCCCCGGGCAAGTACGCGTAGCAGGTTGCGATGGCAACCCACTCGCTTGGAGCGGATCGGTCCCGCTCACTACGGTAGCGCCCCCGGGCTACGAGATTGGCCGCAAGGGCGTTCAATTGCTCATGGAGCAAATCGAGAACAAGGTCCCGACAAAGACCAGGCATATCCACGTCAGCTCTGCCGCGCGCACCGTCACCGCGGTCACGGCCATCGAGGACATCAACCGCCTAGAACTCGTGCGGCCGTTCCTGCTGGAACGCGCCAGCACCCAGGCAAGCAGCCAGACCGACGCCACGGCCATCAACCTCGGTGCGTATCTATAGCACGCCCGCAAGTATGCTAAGTCGCCGCTCAAGCAAAAGGGGCCCGACCATTGCCGGACCCCTTTTGCTTGAGCGCAAACGTGGGCAATTGCTCGTTTCAACACCGCAATTGTCTAGCGCACGGCCTTGACCGCCGCCGCCAGATCGAACAGCGTATCGAGCACGGCCTCGCAGCCATCCACCACGTCCTGCGGCAGCGGCACGATATCGGGGACGGCGAAGACATGGCATCCGGCCGTGATGCCCGAGACGCAGCCGTTGCGCGAATCCTCGACCACGGCACATTCCTCGGGAGCAAAGCCCGCGCGCTCGCAGGCGAGCAGATACATCTCGGGGTCGGGCTTGCCGTGCACGACGTCCTCGCCACAGGTCACCGTTTCAAACTTGTCAAAGAGGCCGACCATCTTAAGGTTGCGCTCGGCCGTAGCGAGGCGCGACGACGTCGCTAGACCCACGTGATAGCCCGCAGCCAGCAGCTCGTCTATGCACTCGGCGGCGCCGGCCTTAAGCTCCAGTTCGGTCTTGACCATCTCATCGCGAATCTCCTTGTGGCGGGCATAGACCGCCTCGGTGGTTTCGTGGCTGCCGTAATGCTTATCAAGGATGTCCATGACATCGGGTAGGGTGCGACCGATAAACTGATGGATCAGCGCTTCATCAATCGCGACCCCCAGCTCGGCGGCGCCCGCCTTCCATGCCTTAATGCCCAAACGCTCGGTATCGACCAGCGTTCCGTCCATGTCAAAAATTACAGCCTTGATCATATCGGCCCCCTCACCGG
Source organism: Collinsella sp. (assembly GCA_048203815.1). GTDB lineage: Bacteria > Actinomycetota > Coriobacteriia > Coriobacteriales > Coriobacteriaceae > Collinsella. Next base: position 5,343 of record DBFBKG010000103.1, read on the forward strand.
ATTGCATTACTGACACTCTACCGCACTTTACAAACTTGTATATAACGTATATAGCATATTGTGCCTTCGTTACATAGATAGAAGTCTTATGACAAGCAGCCCGATAGGATTATAGTTTTCGACCGAGTACATATTGGTAAGGAACGTTTCATGCTTTCAAACACCACCGCACCTGCAGAGGAGCTTCAGGACAAACTCGCAGCGCTCGAGCAGCTGCTTTTGGCATACGGACGCGTCGCCATCGGCTTTTCCGGCGGCGTCGACAGCAGCTTTTTAGCCGCGGTCTGCGCCCGCATCATGCCTGACAGCACGCTTCTCGTTCACCTCACCACGCCGCTCATCGGCACGCCTGAACAGGCTTCGTTTGAGCGGTCCGTTGACGGGCAAGCCAACGAGGAGCCGCACTTTAAGCTCCCCGTGCTCAATCTTTCGGTCGATCAGTTGCAGCTCCCCCAAGTAGCCTGCAATGATGCCAATCGCTGCTACCACTGCAAGTACGCCGGCTTTACCGCTATCGTCAACCACGCCAAGTCGCTCGGCTTTCTCACCGTCATCGATGGCAGCAATGCAAGCGATCGCGGTGACTACCGCCCTGGCATGCGCGCGGCAGAAGAGCTCGGCGTACGCTCCCCTCTTATGGAGGTTGGATTTACCAAGGATGAGGAGCGCGAGTTGCTGCGCGCATGGGGCTATCCCGTTTGGAACCTGCCGGCGGGAGCCTGTCTTGCCACGCGCGTCCCCACGGGCGAGGAGCTTACGCGCGAGAAGGTCGATTTAATCCGCGTCTGCGAGGACTACCTGCACGATCTTGGTCTGACGCAGGTTCGCGCGCGCTTGGTCGGCGGCTGCATGCATATCGAGGCCGCGCCCGCAGATGTCGCCAAGATTGCCGCCCTCGGCGGTACCGCCGTCGATGCCGAAGGCAAGACCCCGTTGCCCGCCGCCATCGAATCCGCGCTGCGCGAGCTGGGCTGCGGTCATATCTCCCCCGAGGTCACCCCCTACATCCACGGCAACATGAACCTTTAGGTTACGCCGTTTTACAAACGGCGTAACTGCTCGGCGCTGCGCGGGCTCCGGGCACGGCAATCTGACGTTCAACTTCACGGGCGCGACCAAAAGGTCAGCGGCCGCTTGTTTCACGTCACCTTACCGCACCCGGAGCCCGCTCGCTCGCATATGCTCAACCTGGACTGCGTTAACTGACCTGCCAATAAGGGACAGGTTCATTTTGGCAGGTTTTATCTGGGGAAACGCCGAATAGCTTTATATACACAGCCGCCGCAGCTCCATATGAGGTAAATGAATCAGTAGCGTTTGTCCCAAATCTTAAGTATTTGTTCGACAGAACGGCCCCTGCCGGCTCCTGCTAGACTGGTAGATTCCCAACCATCCATCCAGGAGCCTCAATGTCGCGCAAGTCCGCCTACAAGCAAGTACTTTCCATCGGCACCGCCGTTGTGCTGGGGTTTGCGCTGTTCACAGGGTCGCTCGACGGAGCGCCCAAGCTGTTGTCACCGCAAAGCGATGAGCAGGCAGCAGCTCTGGCCGAAAAACAAAACGAGAGTCCCAGCCGCACCGACGACGAGGCAGACTTGGTTGCCCGGCTTGAATCGGGAACAGCGAGCTCCGAGGACTCTCAAAATAGCCAAGACTCTGGCGATGGCTCCGAATCCACCGCGACCAACATCGGTGACGACGGTTCCACGAACAGCGCCGCCACCCCCATCGACGAAGTCGAAAACCCCGACCTCAACCGCGCCCGCGGTGTTTATCTCAGCAGCATTCCCGACTACGCCGGCAACCCCTACGTTGCCCTTCGCGCCGACAGCACGCACTCGTTGGGCATGCCGTCGTTCACGCTCGACGAGTATGAGCGTGCCACCGAAGAGGGCTGCTTTAAGAAATTCTCCAAGCTCGACAGCCTGGGCCGCACTCGCAAGGCGCTCGCCTGCGTAGGCCCCGAGTCGCTCGGACAGGGAAAGCGCGGCGATATCTCGCGTATCCATCCTGCCGGTTGGCACCAGCAGCGCTACGACTTTATTCCAGGCCAGAGCCTCTACAACCGCTGCCACCTCATCGCCTGGTCGCTCTGCGGCGAAAACGCCAACCGCAAAAATCTCCTCACCGGCACGCGCTATCTCAACGAGACGGGCATGCTACCGTTTGAAGAGCAGATTCTCAACTATATTCGCGATACGGGCAACCATGTGCTCTACCGCGTCACGCCCATGTACAACGAAGAGGAACTCGTCTGTCGCGGCGTTCGCCTGGAGGCACAATCGATCGAGGACCACGGCAAGACCCTGTGCTTCCACGTGTACTGCTACAACCTGCAGCCGCACGTGCAGATCGACTACGCCACCGGCCGCAACCAGGCATCCGGAGACTAGTGCCGACCGCGCCGCCCGTAACCCAAAAACATGATCCGTTTTCCTCCGTCCCCAGGGGATCAAATTAGGCCGCCCCGGTTACCCAGGACGGCCTTTTCGTCAGCACCTACATTGCAGGCAAAACCACACGTTACTTGGCACGGCCCTCCTCATAGCGCTCGACCAGCTTGGCCTGAACGTCATAGGGAACCTGCTCATAGCCAGCGGGCTTCATGGTAAAGTCACCCGTGCCGCGCGTGATAGAGCGCAGGCGCGTCGAGTAATCCGTCAGCTCTGCCAGCGGCGCCTGGGCGATGACCACGGTATCGCCACGCTCATCGGTCTCCATGCCCGTCACGCGACCGCGCGAGGCCGAGATGTCGCCCATCACGGCGCCCGCGTAGCTCTCGGGGATAGTCACCGTGATTTCCTCGATGGGCTCTAGCACCACCGGGTCGGCATCGGCACATGCCTTGCGCAGGCCGATGCGAGCCGCCGCGCGGAACGCCATCTCGTTGGAGTCGACGCTGTGATACGAGCCGTCATACACCGCGACGCGAATGCCCGTGAGCGGGTAGCCGGCAATGATGCCGTCCTTCATGGTCTCCTGAACGCCCTTGTCCACGGCGGGAATGAGCGAACGCGGAATGCGACCGCCCACAACCTCGTCTACAAACTCATAGCCGTCGCTCGTACCGTCGGGCCCAATGAGCGGCTCGACGCGCAGCCAGCAGTCACCATACTGGCCGGCGCCGCCTGTCTGCTTCTTGTGGCGGCCCTGGGCACTTGCCGTACGGCGAATTGTCTCACGATACGGGATGCGGATCGGCACGCTCTTGGCCGCGACCTTGGTACGGTCCTCAAGGCGATTGAGCAGGACCGAAACCTGTGCCTCGCCCACCGCCGAAATGATGGTCTGGCCGGTCTCTTCGTCGCGGTCGATGCTCATGGTCGGATCGGCCTTGCAGGCCTTCTCGATAAACGTGTAGAGCTTCTCCTCGTCGCCGCGATTCTCGGCCTCGATGGCGATGCGGTACTGCGAGTTGGGGAACTTAAACGCCGCAGCCTCGACCTTGCCGGTAATCGAGAGCGTATCGCCCGTCTCGGCCGCCAGCTTGGGCGCCACGATGATATCGCCGGCATAAGCGTGACCGACCTCGGTCATGTCGCGGCCGCACATCACATACAGGTGAGCCAGACGATCGCTCTTGCGGGTACGCGCGTTGATCAGCTCAAGGCCCGGCTCAAGCGTACCCGTCAGCACCTTGATAAAGCTGATGCGACCCTGCTGCGGATCGGCCAGGGTCTTAAACACAAATGCCACCGGACGGTCATCGTCACTCGAGATCTTAAGCGAATCGCCGTCGATGAGCGGCATCTCGCCGTAGTCCGTCGGCGCCGGGAAGTACGTGGCGATGTCGTCCATCAGCGAGTTGACGCCCTGCTCCTTAATGCAATCGCCCGCAAAGACCGGCACAAAGATACGCTCGGCGATCGCCTTCGACAGCAGGCCTTCAAGCTCCTCCTGCGTCAGCGTCTCCTCGCCTTCCAAGTACTTCATCATCAGTTCGTCGTCAGCCTCGGCCACCAGCTCGCACAGATGGTCATGGGCCTCCTCGGCCTGGGCACGATACTCCTCGGGAATCTCCGACTCAACGGCTTCGGTGCCGTTGCAATGGCGCGCCTTCATGCGCACCAGGTCGATGATGCCGTCAAAGTCCTCGCCCTCGCCCCAGGGAAGGGTCACGGCGCCCAGGCGCGCGCCAAAGCGCTCCTGCAGCAGGTTCATTGTGGTCGTAAAGCTGGCCTCGGAGCGCGACAGGCGGTTCACGAACACCGCACGCGCCAGGCGCAGGTCCTCGGCGGCATACCAGAGCTTGACCGTCGTTGGCTGCGGGCCGGCCTCGGCGTCGACCACAAACAGCGCCGTCTCGCAAACGCTCATCGCAGCAAAGGCGTCGCCGATAAAATCGGGATAGCACGGAGCATCGAGCACGTTGATGCGGGCGCCCTTCCAGTCGATCGGCGCGATGGTCGTCGAGATGGAAAATGCACGCTTGACCTCTTCGGGGTCATAGTCGAGCGTGGGCTTGGTGCCGTCGTGGCCGCCCAGGCGGGCGGTCTTGCCAGAAAGGTGGAGCATGGCCTCGGCGAGTGAAGTCTTGCCCACCCCGCCTTGGCCTACGAGCACCACGTTCCTTACGTTGCCGGTCTTGGGAGCACCCATGATGACCTCCTTGCAGGGTCGCGCGCGATGCGCGACGCCAACGGGGAGAGTTCGCGGTCGATGCCGTCCCGGGAGCAGCATGGTCGGCAGCCGAGCCGACTCACCCTCCAAATGTCCTATGCCACCACCCTACCCTTGCAGTCGCCTGTCCATGCAGACCTTTCGGCACGCGTATGGATACAGGCGGCGAGAGGAGGGGGCAAGCTTGCGAGGCGATTATTGGACCCCGCGGATGCAAAAAACCGTTGCAGATCATAAGACCTGCAACGGTTTCACCTCAATAAACAGTTGAGTAAATTGCTGAGCCTATCCCTCGATACGGCTCAAGAACTCACGGGTACGCTGCTCGCGCGGATGATCGATAACCTGCTCGGCCGGACCCTCCTCGACAATGCGCCCGCCATCCATAAAGACCACGCGGTCGGCAACGTCGCGGGCAAACTGCATCGCGTGCGTCACGATCACCATCGTCATATTCTGCGCGGCCAGATCCTTGATGACGCGCAGAACCTCGGCCGTCAGCTCTGGATCGAGCGCCGAGGTCGGCTCGTCAAAGAACAAGATTTCCGGGTCGAGCGCCAGGGCGCGGGCAATACTCACGCGCTGCTGCTGGCCGCCCGAAAGCTCGCAGGGCACCTTGTTCTCGTTACCCGTAAGCCCCATTTGTGCAATAAGTTCGTGTGCGCGGGCCTCCGCCTGCTCGCGCGGGCGCTTAAGCACGCGGATCGGTGCATCGGTGATGTTTTTCATCACGGTATAGTGCGGAAACAGATTGTAGTTCTGAAACACCAGACCAAACCGCGAGCGCGCCTGTTTAGGTACATCGCCCTTTGCGTACACCGCGCCCGAACCCGCATCCGTCGCGACGGCAAGGTCGCCAAACGAGAGCGAGCCACCGTCGAGCGTCTCGAGCAGCGTGGCACAGCGCAGCAGCGTGGACTTACCGCCGCCCGAAGGCCCGATAATCGCCACGACCTCGCCACGCTTAACCTCGAGTGAGATATCCTTGAGTACCTCATTGCCGCCAAACGCCTTACGCGCGTTCGATATATTCATTACCGAATTAATCATGGTAGTAATCCAATTTTTTCTCGGCAGCACCCAACAGCATCTCGACCACAAAGTTAAAGACCCAGTAGATCAGTGCCGCGATTGCAAACGGCACCATGCTCACCTGCGAGGCGACCAGCGCCTTGGCCGTCGAGAACATCTCGCCCACGCCGATGGCGAACGCTAGCGACGTGTCCTTGACCAGCGTGATGATCTCGTTGCCCATCGCCGGCAAAATGCGCTTGGCGACCTGCGGCATCACGATATACAGAAACGTCTGCATGCGCGAGTAGCCCAGCACCTCGGCTGCCTCGTATTGACCGCGCGGAATGGACTGCAGGCCCGAGCGATAGATCTCGGCAAAGTAACCGGCGTAGTTGATGATGAACGCCACGACGCACGCCGTCCACTTGGAATCGGGCGTGAGCGAAATGCCAAACACGTAGTACGGGGCAAAGTAGATGGCGAACATCTGTAGCATGAGCGGCGTGCCACGCATCACCGAAATATAGATACGCGCGATCCAGCGAAGCGGCGCAATTTTGCTCATGCGCATGAACGCCACGGGGATTCCCAGCGGAATCGACCCGAGCAGCGTCAGCACAAACAGCTGCAAGCTGACCAAGAATCCCTGGCCAAGCATCTGCATCATGACTTGGATAGACAACCTACCCTCTCTTTCACAGCAACAGAACAGCGGGCGTTAATTGAAATAGGCACAGTGCCCAAGATTGCGAGCGACAAGCCCGACGAAGCGTACTTTGGTACGCGAGGAGGGTTGGAGCCGCAAGGTTGGGTGCTGTGGCTATTTCAAAACCCAATTATCGAAAGATAGACCATAGCTTGAATACTTGTCGCACAGGTCCTTGACCGTGCCGTCCTCGTAGAGCGCCTTGAGCGACTCGGTCACGGCATCGGCGGACTTGGTGTCGCCCTTCTTAAAGCCAACGGCGTAGTGCTCGCTAGACAGCGGCTTATCAAGCTGCGTATATGCATCGGGCTTGGCGGCAAGCTGATATTGAGCGATCGAGAGGTCACAGGCAACGGCATCGACCGCGCCACTCTCGAGCTGCATAAAGGCCGTGTTGTACTCGCCGATGGTGTCGAGCGTGGCAAACGTTGCCGCCAAATCCTTCTGGTCGCCCTCGAGCACATCCTGCGCCGCGGAATCGGTCTGGGTAATCACGGTCTTGCCGGCAAGATCGTCCCAGCTCTTGATACCCGCGTCCTTCTTGACCACGAGCACCTGCTCGTTGAGCATGTACGGCTCGGAGAACGTGTAGTCGTCCTCGCGGCCCTCCATGGTAAAGCCGTTCCAGATGCAGTTGATGGCACCCGAGTTGAGCAGCGTGTCCTTGGCATCCCAGTCGATAGCCTCATACTCAACGTCCCAACCCTGCTTGTCGGCAACGGCCTTGGCAAGGTCGAGGTCAAAGCCGGTGTACTCGCCATCGTCGCCTACAAAGCCATACGGAGGATAGGACTTGTCAAAGCCCACGACGAGCTTCTTGGACTCCGCAGCGCCCTTCGCGTCCTTGGCTGCGGTAGATCCGGCAGCAGAGCCCTTATCGGCACCACCGCCGCAGCCTACCAGGCCGAGGCCAAGCACCGTGGCAAGCGAACCGGCTAGACCAACAAACTGACGACGAGACATATCGGTATTCATGGTATCCCCCTTGATGGTACTTTAGTTAGGTAAAGTGAGTCATGTAACGTTCAGAATCATACACTTTAGCGTGATAGAGCACAAGGCGAGTTTGCCCGCCGCGTGAGGGGTGTGGGGGTTAAGTTTCCTGCTCTACAGTCCTGCTCACGACGGAGGCCACATTAAGTGGCCTCCTGTTCGT
>DBFBKG010000104.1:0-3724 GCA_048203815.1 Collinsella sp.
AATGCAATGGAGCGGACAACGGGGCTCGAACCCGCGACCCCAACCTTGGCAAGGTTGTGCTCTACCAACTGAGCCATGTCCGCTTGCGGGTTATTAATTTACGCGAGTTGTCCTAAAGACGCAAGTACTTTTTTCAAAAAAATTGTTCAATGCAAGTTCGCGCAGGTGGATAACGTCAAGCCAAAGCGCTAAGCGCACGATTCCAATGCCGAGCTAAACAACTTCACCATCCGAACGCGCGTGCCGGCGCCATCCGTACGACGGGCAACTTCCACATTATCGACGAGCATGCGCATAAGCTTGATACCTCGCCCGCGCTCCTCAGAAGCCACCGGCTCGCTCGCCCCATCGATAGAATAGCCAGCGCCCCGATCAAGCACCTCGAGCACAACACGGTCCCCATAGGCCTGAACCGTCAGGATGCAGCCAACACCGCCCGCATGGTCATATGCGTTACCCAATGCCTCACCCAACGCCAATGCGACGTCATAGCGCTCATCACGCCTCAGGGGAAGCGATTCGAGGAGCTCGGCCACACGATGCCGATAATACGGGAGATTCTCGATGCCTCGCTGCACTTCGACGCTCTTGCTCCATCGCGGCAACTCCCCCACCGGAATGGCGGGAATCGACTCCCGCGCCGGGCCCGCGACATGAAGGATGTCAACAAGTCGGGCAATTTCCAAAAAGCGAACGACCTCATCGGAGGCGTTAACGAGCGAAAGCAGCCCCTCATGCCTCATAAGCTCTCTAGCACGTGTAAGCAAAAACGCCAAACCCGTCGAGTCGATAAAGCCCACGGTCTGGCAATTGATGACAACACGACGCACGCCCCGGTCGATCAAATTATCCAACCGTCGGCGCAGTGCGGGCACCGAGGCGATGTCGATATCGCCCGGTGGCGTCAAAACCGCTATGTCATTCCACTCATTCATACGACCATGGTTCCCCAAAAGAGCTCGCTCGATGCACACGTATCTGCAACCGCGCAGATTTCGCCCGTCAGGCGTCGTGACCTACGATCGACCCCGTAAAAACTCAAGGGAAACCAGCGCGATGTCATCGTCCAGCGCCGACTCGGTAAAGCGGTCAAGCTCGCCCAAGACCTTGCCGCAGATTCCCGATACGCCCTCACCCGAGACAGAGAGCAGAAGGTCGCGAAGGCGTTGTTCGCCAAAGAAAGCACCCGAGCGATCACGTGCTTCGATTGTTCCGTCGGTATACATAAATAGCATGTCACCAGGAGCGAATGTAAACACGCCCGTCTCGTAGACCATGCTCTCAAAGGCACCGATCACGCCCGATTGGCACCCAAGGAGCTCCACTTCTCCCCCGCAGGTCTCGCCGCCGCCACGCGGCGTCGACGACGGCCTAATGACCATAGTGGGAGGATGTCCCGCAGAGCAATAAGTAGCGCGGCCCGCTTTAAGATCGATCTTGGCGATAAACGCCGTCACAAACGTCTCGACCCTCGAAAAGCCCATGAGCATGCTATTGAGCGAGCGTGCCATACGGGCAGGCCCCGCACCCTCCCAGGCATAGGCCGTCAGCGCCGTCTTGACGAGCGCCGACATCGACGCCGCCTCAATCCCCTTGCCGGATACATCGCCCAAAATCATTACGGCACAATCGTCGGGAAGACGGACAAGCGTATAGAAGTCGCCGCCGACCAACGCAGAATTCGTTGCCGATAGGTATACCGAATCGGTTGCAATGCCCGGAACGTCACCAAGCGAATTTCTCATGCCAATCTGAAGCGTCTGAGCGATATGACGCTCTTCGCGCTTTTGAGACTCGCCTTCATAGATCAGCTCAAAGTCATGCGCCAGATGCACCAGGTAGTCGTATTCAAGGTCGTCAATTGGTTCTTGGCTGCCATCGCGGAGCAGCAAAGCGCGCCTCGTCGGCCCCTTGGCGATATCAGCGGGAACAATCGCATCGTTGCTTCGTTTGCCATCCGCTTCCGAGTGGTAGCGCCCCGCTTCGATGCCGGAGTCGACATAAAGCCCCTGACACGGTAGGCCGTGGGCCCTCAACCATGAACCCATAGACGTGGATTCGTCCACACGTGTAAGGCGCACGTGCTTGAGGTCGTCAGCGCTCGTCCCGCCCAACACCGATGTCTCAAACCCGTCGGGGGCTGCCCCCAGGCGCGCTGCTGGCGCCGTGACAGAAAAGAAGAGTGACTCCGGATCGTCCGGCAGCGCCACACGACTGCCGCCCTCAAAATCGATGACATAGGTTTCGAGGCCCGCATCATACTCCACGGGGCAGAAATGACAATTGAGCACCGTGCAGATTTCCGTCGACACCGCTCGCGAGGCGGCAACGGGATCATCGAGATAGGTAAACAGTTCGTCGCGCAGCAAATTGAGCGAGCGGCCGAGCTCCGCCGTGCGGCGCGAACGTAAGCTCGACGCCATGCCGACCAGCTGAATAGACAGATAATCGCAGATGACCTCGAGCACGTTCACGTCATAGGCAAGTGGCGCCTGGGGGCGTTTCCAGCCAACTTCCAACACGCCAAGGACCTGCGTGCCGTAAAACACGGGAAGACAGATCTCGCTGCGATACGGGGGCATATCCTGCACGCGCAGCAAGTGCTTGGAACGATTGTCCAAATCCATGAACATACCCGAAGCAACCCGGTCGCCCTCAAGGTCCTGCTGAATCGACAGGCGACAGGCACGCGACTCGCGAAGCACGTAGGTCGGAATGCCCGCGCCGTACGGCATAAACTCGGGCAGATAGCTATCCTCAAGCTCCCTAGAAACACCGCGGAGCTTAAAGCCGCCGCTCTCGGAAAAATAGATAGCCGCACCGGAGGCATCGAGCGTTCCAACGAGCTGATTCAAAACGGTATCGAGCAAGCTGGGGAGCTCATCGGAGCCCACGGTACTCATAATGACCGAAAGGGTACCCGAAAGGCGTTTATTCGCCACCCTAAGCTCCGATAGCGCACGTTTGAGCTGACGATCGTGGGAATACTGCTCTTCGATGCTGTGAAGCGCCACCAGGACACGCGGTGCACGACGTCCAAAGATACGCGGAGGCGTAACGGAACCTGCGCGAACCAAGACGGGAATAAAGGACCCGTCGCTCAGCTTGAGCATCAGCTTGCTCTCGGAGCCATCGGTCTCAAACGGTAGACGATGTTCGGTCGCGCGCTCAAAGGCAGACGAGTACAGAACGTCTTTGACATCACCGCTGATGACGTCAGCGCGTTCCTCGCACATCAGGTCGAGCAAACGATTATTCACATGCAGAATGGTTCCGTCGAGCTCACAGATGATGACAGCATCGCTCGTGATCTCGACCAGTTGGGCAACGTCTGCCCACTCGTTGCGCTCAAGCGTTTCCATCGTGGACCTCACCGTCTATCGGTAACAAAAAAGCCTCCGAAGAGGCTTCTCAAATGCGATGGTGTCGGAGGCGGGACTTGAACCCGCATGACCAAAAAGCGGTCACTAGCACCTCAAGCTAGCGCGTCTGCCAATTCCGCCACTCCGACATGCTATGTTGTTGATTCGCAGTTCGTTTTGTTGGACCCGCGCGTTCAACGAGGAAGATAATAACCTATGATTCGAGAACTGTGCAAGCACTTTTTTCAAAAAAGTTTACGAATTTGTAAATGCGCAGGTAAATCCGTGTGTCCGGCCCCGAATCGGTGTTGCCTCCCGGCGCGTCCTCGGGCATGAGCGATATTTTGTTGCGCACTTCGTGC
>DBFBKG010000105.1:0-26556 GCA_048203815.1 Collinsella sp.
GCGGCCAGAGCATGGGGGGCACGCCCGGTCCCGTTCCGAACCCGGAAGCTAAGCCCCATCGCGCCGAGAGTACTGCGGGGTCAGCCCGTGGGAGGCCAGGGCGCCGCTGACCGGTGGACGGCACCGAGCCGTGCGCTTGAACTGAGAAGGGGGAGGCCTCGCGGTCTCCCCCTTTTTTGCGTTTAATAGAGAGTTGTAATACAAGAACTCGCCTTCGTTTAGCTTGTCTTACTGTTTGGCTGTATTTTGAGTCCTTCTTTTGTATTTGCGCGATAATAACTCCCATTGGCGTTAGGGAGGACTTGATGTTTACCGTTTTTGTCTTAGGCAATATTGCTTCGGGTAAATCGACTGCCTGCCGCTATCTCAAATCTCATGGCGCCATGCTTATCGATCTGGATGAGCTTGCCAAATCGCTGTATGTGCCAGGCTCCGATATCGTCAATGCCCTCGCGGAAGAATTCGGTTGGGACATTCTGGACGGGGAGGGCGGCATAAGCCGCAATGTCCTCGCTGCTCGAGCTTTCTCCTCTCCTGATACAGTTGCGCGGCTCAACGACATCGTTCATCCGGTTCTCATCGAACAGCTTTCGCTGAGGATTCTCGATCCTGTTTGCTGTACGGTTTCGTCCCCCCGTTACCCCTTTGCGGTTGTCGAGGTTTCTGCCCCGACTGGTTTTGAGGATGCTTTTGGCCTGGCTGATGAAATTCTGGTTATCAGCGCTCCTTTAGCAGTTCGTCGCGAGCGTGCCATTCATCGTGGTATGGAGTCCTCTGATTTTGATGCGCGCTCTGCATGCCAACCTGATGAGGCTTCGCTTTGCAATCTCGCTACGACGGTAATCGATAATGCGGCGGGCGATAACTCGCTCTTTGAACAACTGGACGCATGGCTTGCGCGCCATGGCTTTGGGGACGTAGTGGATAAGGAGGAGCCCGATGCCTAAGACACGTTTCTTTACGTGGTATCGCGTGGCGCCACTTGCCGTTATGTTCGTCTTCGGCATTATTTCGCTCGTCTACTCGTATGCACCTGCCGCCTTCTTTAAGCCTTTGTATCCGATTGACTACGAGGCGTACATAAAGCAATCGAGCATTTCGCACAATCTCGATCCGTATCTGGTGTGTGCTGTCATAAAGTCGGAATCGAATTGGGATCCCGAGGCTGAGTCGAATCAAGGCGCTCAGGGATTGATGCAGCTGATGCCCGAGACTGCCCAGGATATGATTGCCAAGGGTCTTGTCGATGGTAGCGAGTATTCAGCCGACAACCTTAACGATCCCGTTACGAACATCGAGTTTGGATGTGCGTACCTTTCGTATCTTCTAACGTATTTTAACGGGTCGACTGACAGCGCCATTGCCGCCTATAACGCCGGTATGGGCAATGTCGACGGATGGGCGCAGCAGAGTACGTCGCTTCATAATGCAATCACTTTTCCCGAGACGCAGGCGTATCTGATTCGTGTCAATAATGCCTGGGTTCGCTACAAGACCCTCTATCCCGATCGGTTCGTATAGGACTATGCCTGCCGCCTGCGTATACTGCAGATATATGAGTTAGGAGTATCCATGGCGGAATTTGAAGTTGAGCGTGTTGGAGGAGAGCTTAAACGTTTTGGCGTTGAGGGCTCTGAGGTACCGTTTAAGGTCGTGTCTCCATACGAGCCCGCTGGCTCCCAGCCTAAGGCCATTGAGTCGCTTGTGCAGGGCGTGAGGGACGGAGATCGCTATCAGGTTTTGCTGGGCGTGACTGGTTCGGGCAAGACCTTCACGATGGCTAAGACTATTGAGGCCCTGGGGAAGCCGACGCTGGTTATGGCTCCCAATAAAACGCTTGCCGCTCAGCTTGCGAGCGAGCTCAAGGAATTCTTCCCTGACAACGCCGTGGTCTATTTTGTGTCGTACTACGATTACTATCAACCCGAAGCGTATGTGCCGCAAAGCGATACGTATATCGAGAAGGATTCCTCGATTAACGAAGAAGTTGAGATGCTGCGACATCAGGCGACCGCATCGCTGCTATCTCGACGCGATGTGATCGTCGTCGCATCGGTCTCGTGTATCTATGGCATTGGCTCTCCCGAGGACTATGCGGGCCTAGCTCCGAACGTCGACAAGAAGGTGCCGCTCGAGCGCGATGACTTTATCCATGCGCTTATCGATATCCAGTACGATCGCAATGACTATGATTTGGCACGTGGCACCTTCCGCGTGCGCGGCGATGTCGTCGACGTGTATCCACCCTATGCCGAGCATCCGTTGCGGTTTGAGTTCTTTGGCGACGAGGTTGAGCTGATTGCCGAGATCGACGAGGTCACCGGCGAGATGCTACGTGAGTACGAGGCCATTCCCGTGTGGCCGGCATCGCACTACGTGACTGAGAAGCCTAAGGTCAAAGCGGCTCTGAAATCAATCAGTGAAGAGTGCGAGAAGCGTGTGGCCGAGCTCAAGGCGACTGATAAGCTGCTCGAGGCACAGCGTCTGCAGCAGCGCACCGACTATGATCTCGAGATGCTCGAGACGATGGGCTTTTGCAACGGCATCGAGAACTACTCGCGTCATCTGGACGGTCGAAAACCGGGCGAGCCACCGTTTACCCTGATCGATTACTTTCCTAAGGACATGCTCTGCATCATCGATGAGAGCCATGTGACGGTGCCGCAGATCCGCGGCATGCACGAAGGTGACCGCTCGCGTAAGGTGACGCTGGTGGAGCACGGTTTTCGTCTGCCTTCGGCACTCGATAACCGCCCGCTTCGTTTCGATGAGTTTGAGGCGAGGATTCCCCAGTTCATCTACGTCTCGGCTACGCCGGGCGACTATGAGCTGCGGGTTAGCCAGAACGACGTTGAGCAGATTATTCGTCCGACCGGTCTGCTCGACCCCAAGATCGATGTGCGTCCGGTTCGTGGACAGATTGACGATCTTGAGGACGAGATTCGCGAGCGCGTTGCCCGCAAGGAGCGCGTGCTGGTGACCACGCTCACCAAGCGCATGGCCGAGGACCTGACCGACCATCTGCTTGATGCCGGCATTAAGGTCAATTACATGCACTCCGATACAGCGACGATGGACCGTGTCGAGATCCTGCGAACGCTGCGCGAGGGAAAGATTGATGTTCTCGTCGGCATCAACCTGCTCCGCGAGGGTCTGGACCTTCCCGAGGTCTCGCTGGTGGCAATTCTCGACGCTGACAAGGAAGGCTTCTTGCGCAACCGCCGTTCGTTGATTCAGACGATTGGCCGTGCGGCCCGTAATGCCGACGGCGAGGTCATCATGTATGCAGACGTTGTGACCGATTCGATGAAAGAAGCCATCGAGGAGACGCAGCGCCGTCGCGAGATTCAGATGGCATATAACGAAGAGCATGGCATTGTGCCCAAGACGGTTCGCAAGGCCATTAACGACATTTCGAGCTTTATTGCCGAAGCCGAAAAGACTGTGGGCTCGAAGGGGCGCTCGAGAGGCGATTCGCTGGGTCACGGTGCGTTCTATACGCCCGACGAAAATGGCGAGGGCGCCGCGCCGGAGACGGTGACACCCGAGCAGACGCTTGCCGAGCAGCTGGAAGGGCTGCCGCATGACGAGCTCGTGCGGATCGTCGAGACCATGGAGGAAGACATGCGTAACGCTTCCGCCGCCATGGACTTTGAGGAGGCGGCACGTTTGCGCGATGCCGTCGTTCAGATTCGGGCGATGCTTGAGGGCGCATCTGAGGACGAAACGATCGAGCGTTTGCGTTCGCAGGCTCGCAAGGGCTCTACCTTTGCTTCGGGCAGAAAACGCCAGGGTGCACGATTCAGGAAGTAGCGAACAGGCCCCGAGTTCCTTGTGGAGCTCGGGGCCTGTGTCGTTCGGACGTGAGAGTTCGTGCACTAAAGGTCTGCTATCAGCGCCTCAGCGCAACGGACGCCGTCGGTGGCGGCACTCATGATGCCGCCGGCATATCCGGCACCCTCGCCGCAAGGGTAAAGGCCCGGAGTCGACGTGGCGTGGCATGTTCGATCGCGGGTGACGGTGACCGGGGAGCTCGAACGCGTCTCCACGCCAGTGAGGACCGCATCGGGGCGGTCATAGCCACGCAGTTTCTTACCGAGCAGGGGGATTCCCAAACGAAGCGATTCGACGATATGCCGCGGGAGGGCATCGTCGATCGCCGTCCAGGTCACGCCAAGCGGATAGGTTGGTTTTACCTTTCCGGGTGCCGTGCTGGCGCGTCCCTCAAGGAAATCTCCGACGAGCTGTGCCGGCGCGTTCCAGTTGGAGCCACCCAGGCGATAGGCGGCTCGCTCGCAGGCGCGCTGGAGCTCAATGCCTGCGAGCGGATCATCGCCGGGAAGGTCGTCAGGTGTGACGTTGACGAGTAGGGCGGCATTCGCGTTGCGCCCGCCGCGGGCATTGAGGCTGGCACCGTTGACGCACAGATGGCCCTGCTCGGAAGAAGCCGCGACAACCTGTCCGCCGGGGCACATACAAAACGAGAATACGCTGCGGCCGTTGGGGAGATGGGCGACAAGCTTGTAGGGGGCTGCTCCGAGTGCCGGGTGCCCCGCCGAAGGGCCATATTGGGCGCGGTCGATGTCGCGCTGTGGATGCTCGATGCGCACACCCATGGCAAAGGTCTTTTGCGCGAGGGCAACATTATGTTCTTTGAGAAGCTCGAATACGTCGCGGGCGGAATGGCCGCAGGCGAGAATGAGGTGCTTTGTGGCGATTGTCTCGCTTGTGGTTTCTTGGGGCGGTTGAACATCGACGCCGGTGATGGCGCCAGATCCATCGGTTCGAATATTGACGAGCTTTGTTCGATAGCGGACGGTTCCACCGAGCTGCTCGATGCGTTGAGAAATGTTGGTGACGACGGTGGGGAGGATGTCAGAGCCAATGTGCGGCTTGGCGTCCCACAGGATGTCGCGAGGTGAGCCAGCTTCGACGAAGGTCTCAAGAATCAGTCGATGGGCAGGATTCTTGGTTCCCGTGTTGAGCTTGCCGTCCGAGAAGGTCCCTGCGCCGCCCAGGCCAAATTGGATATTGCTTTCGGGGTCGAGGATACGCTCCTTAAGAAAGAGATCAATCGCTTCCGAGCGGCGAAGTGCGGGGTCGCCGCGCTCGATGAGCAGGGGTTTAAGGCCCGCTTCGGCAAGGGTCAGGGCGGCGAAGAGACCGGCGCAACCGGCGCCGACAACGACGGGACGCTCCTTGGGTGCATTCGGGACAGGGTTGGGGAATGAAGGCGCCTCGCCGTCTACCATGCGGATGCGCGAGCGGTCGCGCTCGGCGACGCGGTCGACCACCTCCTGCTCGAGTCGGGAGCTTGTCAGTTCAACTCGAAAGCTCAAAATAAAATGGACATCTCGCTTTTTACGGGCGTCGATTGACTTGCGATGGAGCTCAATGGCTTTAATCTGGGAATCCTCGCATCGCAGGGCTCGTTTGACGGCGCGTCTACCAATAGCAAGGCAGGCGGTTTCGTCGCCGGCCTCATCGAGTGACGCGTGGACTTGGGTGATTTCGATCATCGAGGTCTCCTTAGATGCAAGAAAGAGGCCGCCCGGTGTTCCAGACGGCCCGAATGCGTTTTGATTATAGACTGCGCGGCTATAGGCTGCTTGCAGCGCGAATACCCGAGATCCAAGCCCACGCAAGGTTGAAGCCGCCGCAATCGGCATCGATGTCGAGTGCCTCGCCACAGATGTAAAGTGGGGCGCCTGCCGCGTTGCTCACGCAGAGGTTGGGAGCTGAGACGCTCTCGATGGGCACGCCGCCGCGCGTGACCTGGGCCGAACGCTCCTCTGTCGTTCCCTCGACGAGCAGCTTAAAGTGCTTGAGGATTGAGACCAGATGGATGACGTCGTACGACCCGGGGTGGCACTGTTCGAATGCGGTGCAGACAACGTGAGAGAACTGCGGGGCGAGCATGCCGTCGAGCCAGCGGGGGTCGCGGGGTGAAAAGCCGCCGAGCAACTCAACTCGCTGGTTGAGCATATCGAGCAACTCGTCTTTGGAGAGGTCGGGGAAAACGTCGAGCAGAATCGTGTCTCCGCGCTGGACGCGACGGGAGAGGTTAAAGGCGGCAACGCCCGAGATGCCAAAGGTTCGGAAGAGCACTTCGCCGTCTTCGCGCCAGAGCTCCTCGTGATTGCGGGTGAGCGTCAAACGGGCGCGGACGCGCAGGCCATCCAGCGTCTTGAGCGCAGTCTGGTCGCCGAAGACCGATGCCGACACAGGGCAGAGGACGGGATGCTGCGGTGTGAGGGAAAGATTGAACGTCTTCGCGATGTCGGCGGGGCTGCCGCCCGTAGCGATAATTACGGCCTTTGCCTGCAGCGTCTCGATCTTGCGAGGGGTGTCGGCAAGCGCCTTCCGAAGCGAGCGGACCTCCGTTTTTCGGTCGTCGTGCTTTTTCGCCTTGAGTGCTCGCGCGGGACGGTCTATTTGGAGCGCCCAGCCCTCGGGCGCTTTGAATGCCGAGGCAACGTTTGCTCCACAGATCAAGGTGATACCCAGGTGATTGCAAGCGTTGAGAAGTGCATCGCGCACCGATTCGGCACGAAGGGAGCGCGGATACAGCCGGCCCTCCTCGGAGGTCGTCATGATGCCCAGCGAGGAGAAGAAACTGCCGAGATCTTGCTCGGGCTGGGGACCCATGACGGATTCGACGAATGCGGGGCGGTTGTACCGCTGGAAATCAATTGATTCGTTGGAAAGGTTGCAGCGGCCGTTGCCGGTCGCAAGGAGTTTAAGGCCGCAGGCAACATCGCGCTCAACGATGCAGACGCTTTTGCCTGCGCGTGCGGCCGTAATGGCGGCGGCGAGACCCGAGGCCCCGCCGCCGATTACCAAGACGTCATAGGAGGCGTTTGTGTTCACTTAGGCCTCGGCGGTCTCGTGCGGGGCAATGGCCTCGACGGCGGAGACGGCCTGGGGCAGCATACCGTCGGGCAATGCGGTCTCAACCTCGCCCTTATCGCAAGCCTCGGCGAGTGCCGGATTGATGGGAAGCTGCCCTAGGATCTCGAGGTTGTAACGCTCGGCGACCTCGGGGAGCTTGCTCTTGCCAAAGACCTCGATCTTCTTGCCGCAATCGGGGCACTCGATATAGCTCATGTTTTCGACGATTCCCAGAATGGGGACGTTCATCTTCTCGGCCATGTTGACCGCCTTGGCGACGATCATCGAGACCAGATCCTGCGGGCTCGTGACGATGACGATGCCATCGACGGGCAGCGACTGGAAGACGGTGAGGGCGACGTCGCCCGTTCCCGGAGGCATGTCGACCATCAGGTAGTCGATGGGGCCCCATGAGGTTTCGCTCCAGAACTGCCTGATGGCACCCGCGATAACCGGACCGCGCCAGAGGACGGGGTCGGTTTCGTTTTGGAGCAGCAGGTTAGAGCTCATAATCTTGACGCCGTGCTCGGAGATTTCGGGCAGCATAAGGTTGCCGAGGGCGTGGACGTGACGTCCGCTCATGCCGAACATCTTAGGGATAGAGGGGCCGGTAATATCGGCATCGAGGACGCCGACCTTGTGACCGTGGCGGGAAAGCTCCGTGGCGATGGTGCCGGTGACGAATGACTTGCCGACGCCGCCCTTACCGGAAAGCACGGCGATAACGCGCTTGACCTCGGACAGCGTATTCTCCTCAAATTGCGACGGCGACGTTTGCCCGCCGGCTGCCTGTGCGTGCTCGCAACCCATGTTTGACTCCTTTGTATATGTTGGGGCCGGAGCCCCGCGGTGTGACACGAGCGTCATTGTACCCTCGTTTGCGAGCGGGAGTCATTCATGATGCGTGGCAGGCGATCGGCGGTATTCGAAAGTACGGACCGAGCGTGCGGTCTGCGGCGTCAGACAGCGCAAAAGGTCTGCGAATCTTGTATCACGAACATCTGTGCGCGTCGAGTGCGCTAAACTCATCGTCAGTGTGATTTGAAGTTGTAGGAGGCAAGGAGCTTCCATGTCTGATTCTTCTATCGTTATCCGCGGCGCGCGCGAGCATAACCTGCGCGATATCGATGTTTCCATTCCGCGTGACCAGCTCGTGGTCATAACCGGTCTTTCCGGATCGGGCAAGAGCTCACTGGCGTTCGATACCATCTATGCCGAGGGCCAGCGTCGTTATGTCGAGAGCCTTTCGAGCTATGCGCGTCAGTTTTTGGGCCAGATGGACAAGCCCGATCTGGACTCGATTGACGGCCTGTCGCCGGCCGTGTCGATCGACCAGAAGACGACGTCCAAAAACCCACGCTCGACGGTGGGCACCGTAACCGAGATTTACGACTATCTGCGTCTGCTGTTTGCTCGCGTGGGAACGCCGCACTGTCCTGAGTGCGGTCGTGTCATTGAGCGTCAGACGACCGATCAGGTCGCCGATAAGGTGCTGGCGGCGGGGGAAGGCCGTCGCGCGTTTGTGTTGGCGCCGGTGGTTCGTGGACGCAAGGGCGAATATGCCAAGCTGTTTGAGGACCTGCGTGCGGAGGGCTTTAGCCGTGTGCGCGTCGACGGCGAGGTGCGCTCGCTTGACGACCCTATCGACCTGGACAAGAAGTTCAAACACGACATTGAGGTCGTGGTCGACCGTATCGTGATTCGAGAGAACTCCCTGGGTCGCATTGCCGAGTCCGTTGAGCAGGCGACGGCACTGGCGCACGGTAACGTGAACGTGTACATGCTGCCCGACCGCGACGCTCCCGAGGGAACCGAGGGCGAGCTGCTGGAGTATTCGCTGGCACTGGCGTGCCCGGAACATGGGCATTCCATCGACGACCTGCAGCCGCGCGATTTCTCGTTCAACGCGCCCTATGGTGCATGTCCCGAGTGCGATGGCTTGGGCTTTAAAAAGACGGTCGATGCCGAGGCGCTGATTGAAGACCCCTCAAAGTCGATTGCCGATGGAGTCTTTGGCAGCCTGTTCGGCAATTCCAACTATTATCCGCAGATTTTTGCTGCGGTCTGCAAACACTTTAAGGTGAGTGCCGATACGCCATGGGAGGACCTGCCCCCGCGGGTGCGTCGTGCGTTTTTGGATGGCATGGGCGACACGAAGATTTCGGTCGACTATCAAAAGCTCGATGGGCGTCGCAGCCAGTGGGACACTAAGTTCTCGGGCGTGCGCAACATCCTGTACGAGCGCTACAGCGAGACGACGAACGAGAACACCAGGGCTCGCTTGGAGAAATACATTCGCGAAGAGCCATGCTCGAGCTGTCACGGTGCTCGCCTGCGTCCCGAGATGCTTGCCGTCACCGTGGGCGGCAAGTCCATTTACGATGTCTGCTGCCTGTCGTGTCGCGAGTCGCTCGAGTTTTTTGAGGGCCTGGAGCTTACCGAGCGTCAGCAGTTTATCGGCGGGCGCATCGTCAAGGAAATCCTGGAGCGCCTGCGTTTTCTGGTCGATGTCGGACTCGACTATCTGACGCTTGATCGCGCCTCGGCGACGCTTTCCGGCGGCGAGGCCCAGCGTATTCGCCTGGCAACGCAGATCGGCGCCGGCCTCATGGGCGTTCTGTACATTCTGGACGAGCCGTCGATCGGCCTTCACCAACGCGATAACGAGCGCCTGATCAAGACGCTCGAGCGCTTGCGCGATATCGGTAATACCGTTATCGTCGTCGAGCACGACGAAGATACAATTCGCGCTGCCGACTACGTGATCGATATGGGTCCCGGTGCGGGCGTTAACGGCGGACACGTGGTCGCTGCAGGAACGCCTGCCGATATCATGGCGTGTCCCGATTCCATGACGGGTGCTTATTTGACCGGCAAGCGGATGATCCGCGTGCCCGATGAGCGCCGCAAGCCCGGCCGCGGCTGTCTTAAGATCACGGGTGCCCGCGCTAACAACCTCAAAAACGTTACCGCCAAGATTGAGTTCGGTACGCTCACAGTCGTTACCGGTGTTTCGGGATCGGGCAAGAGCTCCCTGGTCACCGATACGATTGCGCCCGCGCTTACGAATGCCATCCATCGTTCGACGCGTCCCGTGGGGCCGTACAAGAAGATTGAGGGCATTGAGTGCATCGATAAGGTAATCGATATCGACCAGTCACCGATCGGTCGCACGCCGCGCTCGAACCCTGCGACCTATATTGGCCTGTGGGATGATCTGCGTGCGCTATTTGCAAGCACGCCGGAGTCGAAGGCGCGCGGCTACTCGCCGGGACGTTTCTCCTTTAACGTAAGCGGCGGTCGCTGCGAGGCGTGCAAGGGCGATGGACAGATTAAGATCGAGATGCACTTCCTTCCCGATATCTATGTCCCCTGTGAGGTATGTGGCGGCAAGCGTTATAACCGCGAGACACTCGAGGTTACCTACCGCGGCAAGACAATCTCGGATGTGCTCGACATGAGTGTCACCGAGGCACTGGCTTTCTTTGGGAATATCCCGCAGATTAAGCGCAAACTGCAGACCCTATATGACGTGGGTCTGGGCTACGTGAGCTTGGGCCAGCCCGCTACGACGCTTTCGGGCGGCGAGGCACAGCGCGTGAAGCTCGCCAAGGAGCTTCATCGTCGTCAGACAGGCAAGACGTTCTATATTTTGGACGAGCCCACAACCGGCCTTCATTTTGAGGATGTTCGCCAGCTGCTCGACGTGTTGCAGCGCCTGGTCGATGCGGGCAACACGGTTCTGGTGATCGAGCACAACCTTGATGTCATCAAGGTCGCCGACCGCCTGATCGATATGGGCCCCGAGGGCGGCAATGGCGGCGGAACCGTCGTGGTCTCAGGCACGCCCGAGCAGGTCGCGGCATGTTCGCAGAGCTACACGGGCAAGTTCTTGGCGCCGCTGCTCAAGCGTGACCGTGAGCGTCAGGCGCAGCTCGACGCGCAGTAAAGAGACGTTGTAGTACCGACGCGCCACCGATTCCTTCTGATTCGGTGGCGCTTCTGTGTGTCGAGATGGCATATGCGGCGGAATTGGCCCTATACTTAATCCTTGCGTCGCTCTGCGAGGGAAAGGATGTGCCATGGCAAAGGCTGTTAAGACGCCAAAAACCAATGCGATGCGCGAGCTGGAAAGCGCCGGCATCTCCTATGTTCTCCATACGTACGAAGACGATGGCGATGAATCGTCAGGTCTGGGCGTCGCGATTTCCGAGCAGCTTGGCGAGGAGCCCGGTCAGGGATTTAAAACCCTGGTCTGCACGACGCCGTCCAACGACCATGTCGTGTGCTGCATTCCCGTTGCCGACGAGCTCGACCTCAAGGCCGCCGCGCGCGCCGCAGGCGAAAAGTCGCTGACCATGATGCATGTCAAAGATTTGCTTGCCGCGACGGGATATGTCCGCGGCGGTTGCAGCCCGGTCGGTATGAAAAAACGCTTCCGGACGCTGATCGATGAGACATGCGTCCTTTGGGATACCATTTTTATCTCGGGTGGCAAGCGTGGCTATCAGCTTGAGCTTGCTCCCGATGACTTAGTTGCATTTTGCGGGGCGACGGTTGCCCCGATCACGAGAGAGGACTGAGCGATGCCGCAGGAAGAATCAAAGCGCGGAGCTCACTTTGCAAAAGGGTCGGCTCCTCAGGCGCCCGCGCCCGAGGCTGCTTCGTTCGATAACGAGATTCGAAACGCCTGGTCCGCTGCCGCTGACCCGGGCGAGACGGCCGTGTACTTGCGTGCCGCCGGTGCCGGCACGGCGCTTCCCCGTACGGTTCTTTCTTCAGCTCGTCCCGATGAGACGGCTGTCTTTTTGGCCGCCGCTCAATCGAGCGCCAGCGTGACGCCGGTCGCCTCCGAGGCTCCTCGTGTGCCGCGTCCCGATGAGACGGCGGTGTTTTTGATGGCAGCCCAGGGAAAGAGCGTGCCGCAGAGCGCTCCTGTCGCTCGTTCCGCCAAGCCCGCGGCTCATGATGATGGCGAACCGCTTCTTTCGGATGACGAATGGTCGCCGCTTGGTTCGACCGATCCCGTCGAGGGCGTGGCCATCGACGGTGATGACGATTGGGACCCTCTGTCGTTTTCTGCCCGAACCGTCGCCGCCAAAGAAGTTGACACGGTGTTTGGCGACCATGCCATATTCGATGATGATGCCGTATCCGGAAACAACATGCCGAACAGCGATGACGTCGCACCTGCTGATGACGCCGTTTTGGTTGACGATCCCTTTGCGATGACCGGCTCCTTTGCCGTCGCGGACGATTTACTGCCACAAGATGAGGTTCATGAGGACTCTCAGGACGACGTAGACGATATGGGTTCGTCGGACTACTCCACGGTTGGTCGTTCTGCTGGCCTCATGACCGTGCTGACCATCGTGTCGCGCGTCACCGGGTTTATCCGCACGTGGGCCATGGCGGCCGCCATCGGCATGTCGCTGCTCTCGTCCTCCTATCAGGTTGCCAACAACCTGCCCAACATGCTTTACGAACTCGTGATGGGCGGCATGCTCGTTACGGCGTTTTTGCCGGTGTATATGGGTGTGAGGCGCGAGCAGGGCCGCGAGGCATCGAACGAGTATGTCGGCAACTTGCTCGGTATTCTGCTTCTGCTGCTGGGCGGTATCTCGCTGCTGGGCACCGTGTTTGCTCCCGGCTTTATTTGGACGCAGTCGTTCCTTTCGGGCGATGGCGGCAGCATGGACACCGCTGCGTTCATGTTCCGCTTCTTTGCTATCCAAATTCTGTTTTATGGCTTGGGCTCGGTGTTCTCGGGCGTTCTCAACGCACATCGCGACTACTTCTGGTCGACGTTTGCCCCGGTTCTCAACAATGTCATCGTTATCGCCAGCTTTATGGGCTTTGCTCCCGTGTCTGCACAATTTGGCGAGCAGGTCGGTATTATCTTGATCGCAGCTGGTACGACCCTCGGCGTCTTTGTCCAGATGGCCTGCCAGATTCCCGCGCTTGGCAAGCATGGCGTGCGTCCTCATATCCATATCGACTTTAAGGACCCCGCGCTGCGACAGACGATTGCGCTTGGTATCCCGACGCTGCTCGCCACGGTGTGCATGTTTGTCTCGACCTCCATTACCAATGCCGCCGCGCTGGTGGTGCAGCCCGAGACCGGCCCTTCCGTCATCGCATATGCGCGCCTGTGGTACACGCTGCCCTATGCGCTGATCGCCGCCTCGCTTTCGACGGCACTCTATACCGAACTCTCTCACGATGCACAGGAGAAGGATTACGACAGCGTCCGCACGGGCATTTCGCGCGGTGTCGCCCAGATGCTCTTCTTCCTGATTCCGTTTGCGATGTACCTGATCGTCTTCGCCCGTCCGCTCAACATGATCTACTGCGCCGGCAAGTTCGATGAATCCGGTGTGGCGCTGGTGTCGGAGTTCCTTATCTATCTGGCACTTTCCCTGCCGCTCTACGGCGTGGTCGTGCTGATGCAGAAGAGCTTCTCGGCCCTGCTCGATATGAAACCTTATAGCCGCTATTGCCTGTACTCCGCTATCGGTCAGGCCGGTTCGGTGCTGCTGTTTGGCGTGGTGCTGGGCTACGGTATGCCGGCAATTGCGCTTTCGTACGTCGTTGACTACGTGGTCTTGGTCGGATGCTCACTGTGGTGGCTGCGCCGTCGTCTGCATGGCCTTCAGGTCAAGTCTATCCTGCACGGCGGTTTCTTCGGCCTGTTGTTCGGTGGCTTGGGCGCTGCCGCGGGCGCCGGCGTCATGTGGGCACTTGAGCACTTTGTCGGACTGCTTGGCAGCTCGATCCTCATTACCCTGGGCTACGTTTGTGTTGCAGGCGTCGTCTCGCTCGCCGTGACTTTTGGCCTTGCCTTCGTCTTTAAGATGCCCGAGGTCTCGGCGCTGCTTCGTCGCAAGTAGGTGCGTGTGGCAGGTCACGACAACATTCCAACACTTGCCGAGCAGGTTTCGCGCGTTCCCACGCAACCCGGCTGCTACCTTTGGAAAGATGCCAAGGGCGATGTCATCTATGTGGGCAAGGCAAAAAACTTGCGTGCCCGTATGCGTCAATACGTGACGCTGCAGGACGAGCGTCAAAAGATCCCGCTCATGATGCAGCTGGTGGCGAGCTTCGACTATATCGTGGTGGAGACCGAGCACGAGGCATTGGTGCTCGAGCGCAATCTGATCGGCCAGTACCATCCGTACTTCAACGTCGACCTTAAGGACGATAAAAGCTATCCCTTTATCGCCATCACTAAAAGCGATCTATTTCCCGCTATTAAATACACGCGCGAGCGCCATAAGCCCGGCACGCGCTATTTTGGCCCCTATACCGATAGTCGTGCGGCGCGTGAGACCATCGATACGCTACGCAAGGTCATTCCTATTTGCTCGGCATCCTGTGCTGAATGGCGCCGCTGCCGCCGCATCGTCGAATCTCATAAGGGCGAAGAAGACATCGTCAATATGATTTGCGCGCAAAACGGGCGTCCCTGCTTTGACTACCATGTCGGGCGCGGGCCGGGCGCATGCGTCGGCGCGATTTCCCCTGCCGACTATGCCAAGAACGTCAAGCGTGTCGAACGTTTCTTGTCGGGCCATCGCAAGGATGTCGTCGACGAGCTTACGTCCGAGATGACGGAGGCAGCCGAGACGCTCGATTTTGAGCGTGCGGCGCGCGTTAAGCGTCGCCTGGAAGTCATTAGGGGCCTGGACGATCGCCAACAGGTCGTTTTTCCATCGAGCGTCGATATCGACGTCATCGGCTTCTATCGCGAAGAGACTATCTCTGCCGCCTGTGTCTTTGTCGTTCGCGAGGGCCGAACGGTTCGAACTTGTGAGTTCATCCTCGATAAAGGCCTGGATGTCGACGAGGAAGAGCTTCAATCGGGCTTTCTTAAGCGCTATTACGACGAGACGGCTGATATTCCAGCCGAGATTAATCTCTCTGTCGAGCTTGAGGATGCCGAAGCGTTGGGGGAGTGGCTTGCGGGCAAGCGCGAACGCTCTTGCCATCTCCATAGGCCGCAGCGCGGCGAAAAGCACCGCCTGCTCGATATGGCTTCCAAAAATGCACGCCATGCCCTCATGCGCTACATGATGCGCACGGGATATGCTGACGATCGCACCAATCAGGCGCTCCTGGAGCTCGAAAGTGCGCTGGCGCTGCCTGCGCCGCCGTTGCGCATCGAGTGCTTCGATATCTCGACGTTGCACGGCACCTTTACCGTCGCTTCGATGGTGGTATTTACCAACGGCCGTGCCGACAAGGGCCAGTATCGTCGCTTTAAAATTCAGGCCGAGTTGGACGAGGCGAACGACTTCGTATCGATGTCCGAGGTTCTGGGGCGTCGCTATGCTCCCGAGCGCATGGCGGACGAGCGCTTTGGCTCGCGCCCTGATTTGCTCGTTGTCGATGGCGGCAAGCCGCAATTGACCGCTGCAATTAAGCAACTTGAGGCGCTCGGCCTCGATATACCAGTTTGTGGCTTGGCAAAGGCCGATGAAGAAGTTTTCGTGCCGTGGGACGAGACTCCCGTCGTGCTGCCGACCGGCTCCGCTTCGCTTTATCTGATCAAGCAGGTTCGCGATGAATCCCACCGATTTGCGATTACCTTCCACCGCGAGTTGCGCGATAAGGCTATGACGGTTTCGGTGCTTGACGACGTTCCGGGCGTGGGACCCACCAGAAAACGTGCCATTATGCGCCATTTTGGCTCGATGAAGCGTTTGCGCGCGGCAAGCGAGCAGGAGATCGCGGAAGTTCGAGGCGTTCCGGCCGATGTCGCCAAAGCGGTCCACGAGGCACTTGTTGCATGGAGTGCCGAGCGCGCCCAAGCATCGGCCAACCGTTCCGAAAACTAAACGCGCTTCTAAACAACTGATATACATGATTGGTCGATTTTCAATCATTTATTTCGCGGCGATTACCTCCTGATTTCGGGTTTTATTAACGCTAAAACGTTTGACTAGCCATGGTGAATAACCCTGCTATCCTGCGGGTTGACGAAGACTGATATCTCACCTCGTCGATACATACTGTCTGGCGAATCGTTTGTCAATGAATTCGGTGAACGGTAGTAAATACCGTTCAAGCGTATGTATGTATCGGTCGCCGAGCGCGGCACCTCAGTTGGGTTCGTCGGTAGGTAAGGTATATATCGTCCGCAAGTTGCGCGGGGGCAAGTCTAGGTGCTCCCGGGTAAGATTCTCTATTGATAGGAGAAGACATGGCCATCATCAACAAGGGTATGTCCAGGCGTTCGTTCCTCGGCCTCACCGGCAGCGTCGCTGCTGTCGCAGGGCTTGGTCTAACTGGCTGCGGTGGCAGCTCTAGCGACGAAGGTTCCGCTTCCGGTTCCACTGATTCCGCCAGCCGTGGCGGCGGCGTGATCACCGCTGGTTCCGCTTACGCTCCGTCCAGCTTCGACCCCGCCAGCACCGGCTCCGCTGTGGGCCTGGGTGCTAACTGGCACGTCGTCGAGGGTCTCTACGGCATCGATTACCACGACTACAGCACCTTCAACGAGCTCGCCACCGACGATCCCAAGTCCGTGGACGACACTACCTTCGAGGTCACCATCCGCAAGGGCGCCAAGTTCTCCGATGGTACCGAGGTCACTGCTGACGACGTTGTCGCTTCCTACACCGCTTGCGCTGCTTCCGCTACCTATGCTCCGTTCTTCCAGCCCTTCGAGTCCATCGAGGCCAAGGACGCCAGCACTGTAACGGTCAAGACCAAGGTCCCCAACTTCTCCCTGCTCAAGGATCGTCTGGCCATCATCCGTGTTACCCCGGCTACTCAGTCCGAGGAGGATCGCGCCAAGCAGCCGATCGGTTCCGGCCCCTGGATGTACGACTCTATCTCCGATACCGAGATCACCTTGGTTCCCAACCCCGAGTACAACGGTGAGTATGCTGCCGAGGATAAGAAGATCCAGTACAGCATCCTGACCGACCCCACCGCTCGCGTTACCGCCCAGCAGGAGGGCTCCACGCTCGTTATGGAGCTCGTCACCGCTGACGCCGTCGACCAGCTCGAGAGCGCTGGCTGCAAGATCGACAACGTCCAGGGCTTCGGCACCCGCTTCATCATGTTCAACGTCGCCAAGGAGCCTTGGAACAACGTCAAGGTCCGTCAGGCCGTCATGTACGCGCTCGACACCGAGAAGATGATCACCAACACCTTCGCCGGCCTTGCCACCGCTGCCAGCTGCTACCTGCCCAAGAGCTTCACCAACTATCATGAGGCTTCCACGGTGTACAAGACTGACGCCAAGAAGGCCAAGAAGCTCATCGAAGAGTCCGGCATCACCCCGGGTGCCATCACCCTGCGCACCACCGACAACGAGCAGATCAAGGGCATGGCCGCTCAGGTCAAGAACGACCTCGACGCTCTCGGCTTCGATGTGACCATCCAGACCGATACCTCGCCGGCCACCTACGCTGCCATCGACGGCGGCGAGGCCTACGATATCCTTCTCGCTCCTGGCGATCCGTCCTGCTTCGGCGCCGACCCCGACCTGCTGCTCAACTGGTGGTATGGCGACAACGTCTGGATGCAGACCCGTTGCCCGTGGAAGGATTCCGCTGAGTGGGCGAAGCTCCACGGTCTCATGGACGAGGCTCTTGCCGCCGAGGGCGACGAGCAGCAGAAGAAGTGGAACGAGTGCTTCGACATCATCGCCGACAACGCTGTTCTGTACCCCGTTGTCCACGTCAAGACCGTTTCCGCTTCCTGGGACGATCCGTCCACCGCGCCCAACGGCGAGGCCCTCGATGGCTTCAAGGGCATCGGCACGACGAGCATGTCCTTCAGGGGCGTCGCGACCGTCAAGGCCTAAGACTCGCTTGAGTCATATGTGGGGCGTCGGTCGTAAGGCAACGTCCTCATAGTTGAAACAAAGACCCGGGCGGCCTCGATGTCGCTCGGGTCTTGTAATGAGTATCCGTACTCATATACCAGTTGGTCCTACCGACAAAAGAAAGGGGAGAGAACGTGAACAACTTGCTACGTTTGATTGGAAGGCGTCTTGTGGCGCTGCCGATCATGGCATTGGGCGTCACCGTCCTGGTGTTCTTCCTTATGTCGTTCTCCAAGACCGACCCCGCCTACACGGCGTTGGGTGACGGTGCCTCGCCCGAGGCGGTTGCCGAGTACCATGAGAAGTATGGTCTGGACGACCCCTGGCCCGTGCGCTACGTGCGCTATATGGGCGATCTGATCCATGGCGACATGGGCACCTATGGTGCTGCTCGCAACTCCGTTGCCAAGCGCATCTCCACGGCCCTGCCCGTCACGATGCAGCTGACCTTTATCGGTCTTGCTATCGGTGCGGTCGTTTCGTTTTTGCTCGGCGTCATCGCGGCACTGTATCGCGACAAATGGCCGGACCAAGTGATCCGCGTCTTTTCCATCGCCGGCTTGGCAACCCCGTCGTTCTGGCTTGCCGTTCTGTTGATCCTGCTGTTCTCTTCCTACCTTAAGGTGCTCCCGGCATCGGGTGCTCTGCCTCACTTCACCACGAATCCGGTTGGCTATCTGGGACGTATGATCATGCCCGCTATCGCCTTGGCATTTCCGCTGACGGGCCAGATGACTCGTATCGTGCGTACCGCCATGGTCGAGGAGCTCGACAAGGATTATGTCCGTATGGCTCGCGGCGCCGGCGTTCCCGAGAAGGTCGTCGTCGGCATCAACGTTCTTCGCAATGCGCTGATCACCCCGGTCACCACCCTCGGTCTTAAGATCGGTTACCTCATGGGCGGCGCCGTCGTCATCGAGGTTATCTTCAACCTCCCCGGCATGGGCACCGCGATTCTGCAGGGCGTTCAGGGCAACGAGGCGAACCTGGTTCAGGGCGTCGTCATCGTCGTTGCTCTTGCCTTCATCATCATCAACATCGTGGTTGACATGCTCTACCTGCTCATCAACCCGCGCATCAGGACGGTGTAGATTATGGTAAAGATTCGAGAGAAGCAAACCGAGCAGCTCGAGAAGGCTGCCTCCAAGGGGCTCAAGCTCGGTGGCTGGAAGAAGATGACGCTGTCTTCTAAGATTGCAGCCGTCGTGCTGGTGCTGGTCGCCCTGACTGCGATTCTGGCGCCCCTTCTTGCCCCCTATAGCCCGGTCGAGATCTTTACGGCTCGCCAGGCTCCCGGCAACGGATTTATCTTCGGTACCGACGATAAGGGTCGCGACATTCTGTCGCGTATGCTCTACGGTGGTCGTTACTCGCTGATTATCGGCTTTGGCGCCACTGCCATGGCTCTGGTCTGCGGCTCGGTCGTGGGCGCCCTTGCAGCGGTTTCGCGCAAGGCCGTCTCCGAGACGATCATGCGTATCTTGGACATCATCATGTCCATCCCGGGCATCGCCCTCGCGGCCGTCTTCGTCTCCATCCTGGGCAACTCCGTGCCGTCGATCATCTTCGCCATCGGCTTTATGTACACTCCGCAGATTGCCCGTATCGTGCGCGCCAATATCGTGTCCGAGTACGGCGAGGACTATGTCCGCGCGGTCATCGTTTCCGGCGCCAAGGCTCCGTGGATTTTGATCAAGCACGTCCTGCGTAACTGCATCGCCCCGATCATGGTCTTCACCGTTACCCTGGTCGCCGACGCCATCATCTTCGAGGCCTCGCTGACCTTCATCGGCGCTGGTATCCAGGAGCCCACCGCTACCTGGGGCAACATCCTCGCCGACGCCCGCGGCGGCGTGCTCGCCGGTCGTTGGTGGCAGGCGCTGTTCCCGGGCCTGGCCATCATGATCACCTGCCTGGCGCTCAACATCCTCTCCGAGGGCATTACCGACGCCATGGCCGCTGCTCCCTCCGCCGCCCTGGATCCTACCGATTCCTCCAAGCGTCGCGAGGCCGATCTGCTGGTCTCCGACCCCGTTCGCGCCTACAAGGAGCAGGCCCAGTCCCTCTCCGCTCGCCTTGGCGCCCTGCGCGATGTCGAGCTCAAGCGTGACGATCGCCACGTGCCCGACGAGTCCGTTGAGCCGATTCTCTCGGTCCGTGACTTCTGCATTCAGTTTGAGCATCACGGTGATATCAACGTTGTCGACCATGTCAACTTTGACGTCCGTCCTGGTCAGACCATGGGCCTGGTCGGTGAGTCCGGCTGCGGTAAGTCCATCACCACGCTGGCCATCATGGGTCTGACCGATGATGACGAGCACCTTTCCGGCGAGGTCCTCTGGGAGGGCCGTGACCTGCTCAAGATGAGCAAGAAGGAGTGGTTCGGCCTGCGTGGTACCGATATCGCTATGGTCTATCAGGATGCCCTGTCCTCGCTCAACCCCTCCATGCTCATCTCTGCCCAGATGAAGCAGCTCACCAAGCGCGGCGGAACCCGCAGCGCCGAGGAGCTCCTGGAGCTCGTCGGCCTCGATCCCAAGCGCACGCTCGAGAGCTATCCGCACGAGCTTTCCGGCGGCCAGCGTCAGCGTGTCCTGATCGCTATGGCCCTTACCCGCGACCCCAAGCTGGTCATCTGCGACGAGCCCACGACCGCTCTGGACGTTACCGTCCAGAAGCAGGTCATCAAGCTGCTCAACGATCTTCAGGCCAAGCTCGGCTTTGCCATGATCTTCGTTTCGCATGACCTGGCTCTGGTCGCCGAGGTCGCCCATAACATCACGGTTATGTACGCTGGCCAGGTTATCGAGCAGGCGCCCACCAAGGAGCTGCTCACTAACCCGATCCACGAGTACACCCGCGGTCTTCTGGGTTCAGTTCTGTCCATCGAGAGCGGTTCGGGCCGCCTGCACCAGGTGCCCGGCGCCGTTCCGAGCCCGCGCGATTTCCCCAAGGGCGATCGCTTCGCGCCCCGCTCGAGCCACCCGCGTATTGGCCTGGACACCCGTCCGGTCTTCAAGCGCGTGCCCGGCACCGAGCACTTCTATTCCGAGCTCCCCGACGAGGTGCTCAAGGCAAATGGTTTGACCCCTCACGCGGAGGTGATGTAGATGAGCGAGACCGCAGTAAACGGCGTCGAGCCGATCATCTTCCTTGATGACGTCCACGTCACCTTTAGGACCCGTACCGGCTCGATTCTGCACCCCAACCTGGTTCACGCCGTCCAGGGTGTAACGATTAAGCTCATGCCCGGTCAGACGATTGGCATCGTCGGCGAGTCCGGTTGCGGTAAGTCCACCACCGCTAACGTCATGTGCGGCCTGCAGGCCCCCACGAGCGGCAAGGTCTACTTTAAGGGCAAGGACGTTACCAAACGTACCGCCGAGGACCGTCGCCACATGGGTCGCGTCATCTCGGTCGTGTTCCAGAACCCGGCCACGGCGCTCAACCCCCGCATGGTCGTTCGCGAGCAGCTGCTCGACCCCATGCGCGTCCACAACCTGGGTACCGAGGCCGAGCAGGAGAAGCGCGTCAAGGAACTCTTGGAGCTCACCGGTCTGCCCAGCTCCGCTGCCGAGGTTCTTCCCGGCCAGCTTTCGGGCGGCCAGCGTCAGCGCGTCGCAATTGCCCGTGCTCTGTCGCTGAACCCCGATGCCATCATCGCCGACGAGCCCACCTCGGCTCTGGACGTTTCGGTCCGCGCGCAGATTCTGAACCTGCTGACCGACCTTAAGAAGGAGCTCGGCCTGGCCATGGTGTTCATCAGCCATGACATCCAGACGGTCCGCTATATCTCTGACGACATCATCGTTATGAATGGCGGCAAGATCGTCGAGCAGGGCGAGGCCAAGCAGGTCTTCCAGCACCCCCAGGACCCCTACACCAAGATGCTGCTCGGCGCTGCGCCGTCGCTGCTGCATCCCAAGCTCGGCGAGTAGCCTCGCTTTCCCTCCCGTGCGCCCGGTTCCCTTGCCGGGCGCACCTCCGTTGCGATTTCGAAAGGTTGGGTTCACGAGCCATGCCAAGTGCTCAGGAGCTACAACATCAATTTGATGAATATCGAGGCGCCATGCCCCGTCCATCAGATTTCGATCTCTTTTGGAAGGATCGCATGGCCGAGGCCGACGCCGTCGGGCTTGACTATGCGATCGAGACGGCATCGGTCGCCGATGCCGCGACCTGCCAGCTTTTCGACCTCTGGTATACCGGCATGTGTGGCGCGCGCCTGCATGCCAAGTACCTTAAACCCGTCTCGGACGAGCCCGTGCCATTGGTACTTCAGTTCCATGGGTATCCGGGTGCAAGCCGCAGCTGGTTTGAGCAGGCGTCGTTTGCGGGCATGGGCATGGCACTCATCGCCCTCGACTGCCCCGGCCAAGGAGGTCCCTCCGAGGACATTGGTGGATTTGAGGGCACAACGGTTGCCGGTCATATCGTCGCCGGTATCGACGGCGACCCGGCCAACCTCTACTATGTCCGCTTGCACCAAGATATTCGCATCCTGTGCCGCATCGTCCGCGAGCTCGAGGGCATCGATCTTGCGCGTGTGTTTGTGAACGGCGCGTCGCAGGGCGGCGGTTTGGGCATTGCGACCTGTGCGCTTAACAGCGAGCTTATCAATCGCGCCGCCATCCTCTATCCCTTCCTGTCAGATTTCCGCCTGGTCTGGGATTTGGATGCCGACGACATTGCCTACGAGGGCCTGCGCTATTGGTCTCGCTGGTTTGACGAGGACTCGACTCGTATTGACGAAGCCTATGCCAAGCTGGCGTACTTCGATTCCAAGAACTTTGCCCCTATGGTCAAATGCCCCGTGCTGTTTGGCACTGGCACAGCCGATATCGTCTGTCCGCCAGCGACGCAGTTTGCGGTCTATAACAACCTGACCTGCGAAAAGCGTCATGAGTTCTTTGAAGGCTTTGGCCACGAGGAGATTCAGGATTTTGACGATCTGATCATTCCGTTTTTCTGCAAGGGAGGGGAGGCTCATGTCTAAGTGCGAGAGCAATGTTGACGAGCTGATTGTCCCCGGACTCGTGGGAATTCCTGGAACGGTTTCGTCAAGGCTCGCAGAATATCGGGACTGGCGCGGTGATGTCCAAGCAGATGTTTCTGATTTAGAGACATGCGCTTCGAATCTTGAGATTCAAGGCCTGGCCATAACGGCGATTGACTTTGTTAGCCCCTGCGCCCGTTACTCGGAGGTCTTCTTTGAGCTCGGTGACGATGCGATTCACGCTCGTTTGATCGAGCCTGTCGGTCGCGCCCGAGCATCCGAGCTTGTTCCGCTCTGTCTGATGTTTCACGACATCGATCGACCCGTGCGTGGATGGCATCACATGACGAGGTTTGCCGCCATGGGATATGCCGTGCTTGCACTAGACGACGTTGTTGCTGGTGCGGACGACCTGCAGTGGGGGATTGTTTCGCCCGCTTTTGTCGGGCGCGTCCGTTGGGGCTGCGCGTTGGCGAAGGTTGCGCGCAATCTTGATGGCATGGACCCCGACCGCATCTTTGCATGGGGCGAGGGCCTTGGCGGCGGAGTCGCGCTGGCGGTTTCTGCTTTGGATGAGCAGGGCCTCGCCTGCACGGCGGTCGCCAATCCGATTCCCGGTGGCCTCGAGGCGCTGTCGTCTCAGGTGCGCGGCTCGGTGCTCATGGGCACTTCGCTCATGGATACCGTGAGCGACCCCAAGGGTCAGTTTGCCGTGTTCAACGGTCTTGAGTGTGACCGGAGGCATATCATCTATGCCAAATACGCTCACGAGCGCATCAATGCGTTCGAAAACGAAGTCGTCGACTTCTTTAACCAAACGTTCTACCCGTGTTCTTTGGCCTAGACGGCCTGGACACTGCCAACAAGAGTGGGTGGCATAGGGTCGCCCGCCAGACAACTAAGGAGATTCTTGTGGCAACTCAGAAATTCACCGGCGTTATCCCTCCCGTCGTTGTTCCCGATACCGAAGACCACCAGCTCGACGTTGCCTCCTTTGAGCGCAGCATCAACCGCATGATCGATGCCGGCGTCGATGGCCTGTTCTTCCTGGGCTCCTCGGGCGAGGTCGTCTTCTCCACCGACGAGCGTCGTCGCCAGATTGTCGCCGAGGCTGTGCGCATCGTCGATCACCGCGTTCCCGTTCTGGTCGGCATCATCGACACCGAGACCGAGCGCATGATCGAGCACGGCAAGGTCGCCCAGGAGCTGGGCGCCGATGCCCTCGTCGCCACCTGCCCGTTCTATGCCCTGCAGGGCATGACCGAGGTCGAGGAGCACTTCCGCATCCTGCACGAGGAACTCGACCTGCCCATCTTCGCTTACGATATCCCCGTGTGCGTCCACACCAAGCTTCCCTGGAAGCTCCTTGCCAAGCTCGGCGCCGAGGGCGTCCTGGCCGGCGTCAAGGATTCCTCGGGCGATGACATCTCGTTCCGCTACCTCGTTCAGGAGAATGAGAAGAACGGCCATCCGATGAGCATCCTCACCGGTCACGAGGTTGTTGTCGATGGCGCCTACCTCGGTGGCGCCGACGGTTCCGTCCCGGGTCTCGCCAACGTTGAGCCCGAGGGCTACGTGCGCCAGTGGAAGGCCGCTCAGGCCGGTGACTGGGCTACCGTCAAGGCCGAGCAGGATCGCCTCAATGAGATTTCGCACATCTGGGATGTCACCTCGGGCGTCCAGGGCTATGCCGGTGGCGTCGGCGCCTTCAAGACCGCTATGAACCTCATGGGCATCTTCGACAGCCCGACCATGCCGCGCCCGGTGAAGGCCATGACCGGCGAGAACGTCGAGGCGATTAAGAAGGTCCTCCAGGACAACGGTCTCCTGTAAAGATTCCCCAGGCACCCGATCTTGGGGCTCAAGTGGTCGGGCGTGACCCATTAGGTCAACGCCCGACCACTTTCACCCCAACCTCGGGCACCTGGGAAACCTTTATCATGCTGCGGCGATAACACCGCCTTCATTTCCTGTAGTTGTTTTTATCTCCTAAGGAGAACGACATGGAGAACAAGTACGTCTGCTCTGTCGATATCGGCGGAACTAAGATCGCGACCGCCATCATGGAGTACCCGGCTGACGGCAGCGTGCCCCATCCCGTTTTTGAGGCCGAGGTTCCTACTGAGGCCCAGGAGGGCGGCGAGGCCGTCTTCCAACGTATCGAGGCGTCCATCAAGGCCGCTCTTGAGGCGAATCCCGATGTCGAGGTCCTCGGTGTCGGTATCGGTGCCGCAGGCGTCGTCGATCCCAAGACGGGCGCCATCGCGTATGCCAACGAGATCATGCCCGGCTGGTCCGGCGTTCAGTTGGGGCCGCGTCTGCGCGAAGACCTTGGTCTTCCCGTTGCCGTGGTGGGCGACGTGCAGGCTCATGCTCTGGGCGAGGCCCACTGGGGCGTCGGCAAGGGCAAGTTCTCCGTCTTGTGTCTGGGCATCGGTACGGGCATCGGCGGCGCATATGTCGAGAACGGCCGCGTGATGCAGGGCTTCCATGGTGCTGCCGGTCATATGGGCCACATCGAGTGCTCGGCTGCCGCTGGCATTCCCTGCGCCTGCGGACGTTCTGGTCATCTTGAGTCGGTTGCTTCGGGCACTTCCATTGGTCGTATGTACGATGAGCGCTTCGGTCGCGTCGACCCCAGCCGTCCTTCGGTCGGTCGCGACGTGAACGACCTGTGCCGTGCGGGCGACGCAAAGGCGACCGAGGTCATCCATGACGCCGGCTTTGCGCTGGGTGCCAGCTTGGGCTCGCTCGCTAACATTCTGGACCCTGAGGTCATCGTGCTTTCGGGCGGCGTGATTCACCAAGGTCCCGATTGGCGTTCGCAGACGTGGAAGGATTCGGTGCACGAGGGCTATGCCAGCCAGGCGCTCGATCCGCTTCAGGACACGCCGATCCTTATCGGTTCTCTGGAGGGTGATGCTCCACTCATCGGTGCCGCCGAACACCTTCTTGCATCGTTGAAGTAAACATAACTACCAAGTGCGCCTTCTGAGGTGCCGCAGATTGACGTGAAAGAGGAGCGAAGCGTACTTCGGTACGTGAGCGACGGTTTGAACGTCAAGGTGCGGTGTCTCAGAAGGCTGTTTTTAGAAAGGTTGAGTCGAACATGACCGTCGATCCTTTGATTCAATCCCTGAAGGGCAAGCTCGTCGTGAGCGTTCAGGCGTATATGGGCGAGCCGCTTCGTACGCCCGAGACCATGGCTCAAATGTCTCGCGCTTGCGAGCTCGGCGGTGCCGCCGCCATTCGCTGCCAGGGCCTTGCCGACATTGCCGCCATTAAGGGTCGCTGTGAGGTTCCTGTTATCGGCCTGTGGAAGGATGGGCACGAGGGCGTTTACATCACGCCGACGCTGCGCCACGCTCGCGCCTGCGTTGCTGCGGGTGCCGATATCGTGGCGATTGACGCCACCGATCGCCCACGTCCCGATGGCAAGTCGGTCGAGGATACCTTCCGCCCGCTGCACGAGGAGGGCGTGCTCCTGATGGCCGACTGTGCCACCATCGAGGATATTCGTCGTGCTGTCGACATGGGCTTCGACCTGGTGTCCACCACGCTTTCTCATGGTGTTGCCGCTATCGACTGCACCATGGCCGATGGCCCCGATCTGCCGCTTCTGCGTCAGGCGACCGAGGAATTCCCCGGTCTTCCCATCATCTGCGAGGGCCGCGTGCACACGCCCGAGGAGGCCCGCGCCGCGATTGATGCGGGCGCCTGGGCCGTTGTCGTCGGCACCGCCATCACGCACCCCACGAGTATTACAAGTTGGTTCAAGGCTGCGCTTGAGGCGTAAGACAGGCCTCGTATCCGCTTGGGGCGGTATACTCAA
>DBFBKG010000106.1:0-30022 GCA_048203815.1 Collinsella sp.
GTCTTCGGCGTTCATGCTGCCCCCATCATCGCGGTCTATGGGGTCAACGATATGGCACCGTGGGGACACATGTATGTCAATCCTGGTCTAACAGAGCCTCTTCTAATCCATATCTATCAAGTATCGAAAACGATCCGGCCCCGAGTTGGCAGTCATCGCCAAGGCAAAGGACCCTGCCGACTATGTGTTCGGGGCGACGCGCAGGTCGCCCAAGGCCCTTCGATTATCCTTTGTTCCGCGCATGCAAGATCTCATACTTGACGTGGTTGAACAGCTCTATCGGGCAAACGAGGTCTTTGCGGCTCGTGCCCATGAGTGTCCCACCAACAAAAATCGAGATATTCGGCCTCAGGGTGCCGTCAAGATTGCCAATATGGCTAAAAAAAGTCCCGTACCGCACCTCTGCTGGTGCAGATATGGTACGTTTGTGGAATATCTGACGCCTATTTGTTGCGCTTGCACTTTGAAGAGGTGTTATCGCGGCCCGGCGAGGCCGAATATCTCAAAAATTGCAGGTGAGGATTAGCGGAAACGGCGTCTCGCACTTCGGGATATCGCCAAATCGTTTTAGAAGGAGAGGCGCTCGGCGGAATGGGACCCGCCGAGCGCCAGCAGCGGCTTATTTGCCCCGCACCATGGTGAGGGAGATCTTCTTGCGGTCGCGATCGACCTTCTCGACCCACACCTTGACCGTGTCGCCGACGCGCACCACGTCGCTCGGGTGCTTGACGAAGCGGTTGGCGAGCTTGGAGATGTGCACGAGGCCGTCCTGGTGCACGCCCACGTCGACGAAGGCGCCAAAGTCGACGACGTTGCGCACCGTGCCCTTGAGTTCCATGCCGGGCCCCAGATCGTCGATGGAAAGCGCCGAGCGGCTAAAGACCACCTCGGGCGCGTCGTCGCGCGGGTCGCGGCCGGGCTTCTTGAGCTCGTTGACAATGTCGATGAGCGTTAGGGTGCCGCAGTCCAGGTCGCTTGCCAGCGTCGATATGCTTCCCAGGCGGCGCTCGATATCGGGCACGCCGCCACGGCTGAGTTCATTGGCCGCCACGCCGGCGCGTTCCAAGACGGATGTGGCCACCTCGTAGCTCTCGGGGTGGACGCTTGTCGCGTCGAGCGGGTTCTTGCCGCCGCTGATGCGCAGAAAGCCCGCGGCGTTGAGGTATGCCTTGGGTCCCAGCTTGGGGACCTTCTTGAGCTGGCGGCGATCGGTAAAGGCGCCGTTTTCCTCGCGGTACGCCACGATGTTCTTGGCCACGCTCGGCGTGATGCCCGATACGTATCCCAGCAGGCTCGCGCTCGCGGTGTTCACGTCGACGCCCACACGGTTGACGACGTCCTCCACCACGTGGCCCAGGGTGCGCGAGAGCTCGGCATGGTCAAGGTCGTGCTGGTACTGGCCCACGCCGATGGACTGGGGTGGGATCTTGACGAGCTCTGCCAACGGGTCCTGCAGGCGGCGGCCCAGGCTCATGGCGCCGCGCACGGTGACGTCCAGATCGGGATATTCCTGGCTGGCGAGCTCGGAAGCGGAGTACACCGACGCGCCAGCTTCGTTGACAATGGTGTAGCGAAGGTTGGGCGCCTGCTCGGTGATGAACTCCGAGACGACTTCCTCGGTCTCGCGGCTGGCGGTGCCGTTGCCGATGACGATGGTGTTGACGCTATCCTTCTTGACGAGGCGGGCGAGCTCGCGCTTGGTGCCGGCGACGTCGTGGCGCGGCTTGGTGGGATAGACCACGCCGTGGTCGAGCAGCTTGCCGGTCTCGTCCATGACGGCGACCTTGCAGCCGGTGCGGTAGCCCGGATCGAGCGCGAGCACGCGGGCGCCGCGCACGGGGCGTGCCGAGAGCAGGCCCTCGAGATTCTTGGCAAAGATATTGATGGCCTCGGTCTGCGCGCGGACGGTGAGCTTGGCGCGGGCCTCGCGCTCAAGCGAGGGAGCCATGAGGCGCTTGTAACCGTCAGCGATGGCGGCATCGAAGATGGGGGCGAAGACGCCCTGGCGTCGGGGCCAACGACTGCCGAGGCGTGCCGTGGCGGCTGCGCCGTCGACGTTCACGCGCACGCGGAGCTTGCCCTCGCGCTCACCGCGGTCGATAGCCAGCACGCGGTGGTTGGGAATACGGCGCAGCGGCTCGTTATAGCTGTAGTACGGCTCGTAGGGAGTCTTTTCGGCGGGGTCGGTGGCCTCGACGACGATGTCGGCGGTGCTTTGCGTAAAGGCGCGCAGGTCGGCGACGTTCTCGGGGTCTTCGGCCACCGTCTCGGCAACGATGTCGGCGGCGCCGGCGAGCGCCTTTTCGGGCGTGTCGAAGCCGGCCTCCTCGTTGACGTATTCCGCGGCGGTGTCGAGTGCACTGCCCTTGGCCGAGGTCTGCATGATGATCATGTTGGCGAGCGGCTCCAGGCCGGCCTCGCGGGCCTTCTGCGCGCGGGTCATGCGCTTTTTGCGGTAGGGCTTGTAGAGGTCCTCGACACGTTGGAGCTGCGTGGCCTCGCGAATCTGCTGCTCAAGCCCGGGCGTGAGTTTGCCCTGGGCGTCGATGAGCAGGATGACGTCCTCCTTGCGCTGCTCAAGATTGCGCAGGTAGGACAGGCGCTCGTCGAGCGCACGCAGGGCGACGTCGTCCATGCCGCCCGTGGCTTCCTTGCGGTAGCGCGAGATCAAGGGGCTCGTGTTGCCCTCGTCGATGAGCTTGACGGCTGCCTCGACGTTGGCGGCCTTAAGGTTGAGCTCGCGGGCGAGCTGGGCGATAAGATCCATGGGACTCCTTGCGTTTGAGGTGCGTTTGCAGCGCAGAGCTACCAAGGATACCACCCGTCCCAAAAGACTGTTTTGGGGCTGCGTCACGAAAACGGCCTATCTACTACGTTTGAACCGTATGGGTCGACCATCCTCCGGTTTTCCGAGAATACGCAAGCCGTCTACCTGCGGTTTTGATTTTAGGAAATTCGGCATGGTCGAGGGTAATCGGTTAAACGTAGTAGATAGGCCCATTTCGTGGCGAGCGAACCAAGCTGAGGTGCAAAAAGGCCCCCGTCTCAGAAAAATCGTCAGCGAAGTAGCAAAAAGCCCCGCGGGCAGGAGGCTGCTCACGGGGCAAAGAAGAGGGGCATATTTGTGGCGGACCGAGGGGTTCAGCATGGGGTTTCTGCCGCGGCCGCTCTTAAGGCATTACAGCTCGACGAGCTGGCCGGTCTCGGCGGCCTCCTTGATGGCGTTGAGAAGCGTGAGCGTCTTAACGTTGTCGGCGGGGGTTACGACGGGCTCGACCTCGCGGCGAACGACCTTCACAAAGTGCTTGAGCTGCATCTTGTGCGGCAGCGCCGGGTCCACAGCCGGGATTTCCATCTGCAGCGGCTTGTGCCAGTTGGAGGCGCCGTCGTAGGAGAACTGGTGTAGGCGGGGCAGCGAAAGGGCGCCCTTAGTGCCGCCGATAAAGTAGGCGTCGGCGTCGAAGGGGCGGTACTGCGGATCCTCGCGAGCGGTGGCCTCCCAGTTCCAGGGGCTGGCGGTGGCGTCGGAGATGGTCATGCTCGCAAGCGCGCCATCGGCAAAACGGACGTTGACCACGGCGGAGTCCTCGGTCTCAAAACCGCGGGCGGCGCTGGACTGCATGCCCTGGACGGCAACGGGCTCGCCCAACAGATAGCGGAGCAGGTCGACATCGTGCACCAGGTTGACCAGGATCGGGCCGGCACCCTTCTTGCGGCGCCACTCGACGTCGAAGTACTCGTCATTCTTATAGATCATGTAGTGGAAGCTCGACACGGTGAGCTTGCCCAGCTCGCCGGCCTCGATGATCTCCTTGGCCTTGTTGACGAAGGGATTGTGGCGACGGTGCTGACCCACGAGCACGGGCACGCCAGCGGTCTCGGCCTCGGCGGCGAAGGCCTGGGCATCCTCCAGGTCGTTGGAGATCGGCTTTTCGACCAACGGCACGATGTTGCGCTTCACAGCCTCGCGGGCAACGCCCAGGTGTAGGTCGTTGGGCGTGGCGATGATGACGGCCTCGGGCTTGACCTCGTCCATCATCTGGGCGGGATCGGTATAAAAAGGCACGCCGGCGGCCTCGGCCGTGGCGCGGGCGCCCTCAAAGGCGTCGGCGATGGCGACGAGCTCGGCCTCGGGCTCCTCGGTGACAAAGCGGATGTGGTTGCGACCCATGGCGCCGGCACCGATAACGGCAATGCGGACGGGGTTGAGCTCAGACATTTCGACTCCTTAATACTGTTGGCGATGGAATGTGACAAAGGGACAGTCCCTTTGTCACATTGGCAATTACTAAGCGGACTTCTTCTTGCTGTCGGAGACCATCATGTAGACGGTGAGCACGACGGCGATGGCGGCGATCACAATGGCGCCGTAGAAAGACTGCTGGTAGGCGGCGCTGCCGGCCTCGGCGTGATACAGCACGGCGGTGATGGGCTGGCTGATCCAGGTGGAAGCGGCATAACCCAAAAACATGATGCCGTAGTTGACGCCGATGTTGCTGGTGCCAAAGGCGCCACCGGTGAGCGGCGGGTAGATGACGAGCAGGGCGCCAAAGCTAAAGCCGAGCAGGGCGAGTGCCACAAAGAACATGCTCTGCGTAAAGCTCATCGACATGATGACGAGCGCGACGATGGTGACGACAAGGCTGATGAGCAGCGACTTATAGGCGCCGAGCTTGTCGATGATCTGGCCAAAGGACAGGCGGCCGACCAGGTTGGCGCAGGTGTTGACGGAGACCACCACACCGCCGAGGACGACGGCCGCGGCGCTCGTGGGGTCGGCGAAGAGCTGGACGGCGGCGATGGAGGCAACCTTGCCCACGAGCAGGGTACCCGCGGTGGCGGCGAAGGCGAAGGTGATGATGAGGACCCAGAAACGCGGGGTCTTGACCATCTCGCCCGGGGTGAGGTCGCCGAAGGTGCCGGCGTGCGCACCGCCCTTGGGGGCCTCGAAGCCCTCGGGCAGCCAGCCGGCCTCGGGGGCCTTCAGGAACAGGGCAGAGGCGGCGATCATCACAAAGAAGATGACGCCGAGCGCCTTAAGGGCGCCAAAGATGCCCAGGCTCGGGATGAGCAGTGAGGCGAGCACTGGGGACAGCACGGCGGGGCCGGCGGTCGAAGCGGCCAGGGTGATGCCGGAGGCGAGGCCCTTCTTGTCGATGAACCACTTCTGACCCGTGGTGAGCGCCGGGTTGTACCCCAGGCCGTTGCCGACGGCGGCGACGAGCGAGAACCACAGGTAGAACTGCCACGGCTCGGTGACGGTGCCGGACATGAACCAGCCCAGGCCGTAGCACACGGCGGCGGCGATCACGACGTTGCGCGGGCCGATCTTATCGGAGATGCGGCCGGCGAAGATGCCCGTTACGGCCATGATGGTCTGAAAGACCGGGAAGGCCCAGGTAAGGGCGCTCGACCACTCGGGGTAGACGGCGAGCAGGTTCTTGCTCACGACGGAATACAGCGCGATGGAGCTGATGAAGAACATGGTGACGCACGCGGCGGAAAGCACGACGGCGCGACCCTTGTTGGAGTTGGTGGAAGCCATTGGACTCTTTCTAATCGATACGGGGGAGGAGCGGGCGTGTCCGCGGGGCCTCCCTGTCAGGTTGGTTTACTGGTCAGTCGGCTTTGCGACGCCGGACTCATCGGACCAAAGCTCGACACCCTTGTTCTTGAGGTAGTTGTCGGCATAGGCGCGACGGCCGCCGGGCTTGGCGGTGAGGTCGCCCATCATGTTGGAGAAGCCGCCGTCGACCTTGATGGCGTCGCCGGTGGTAAAGTCCGAGCGCTTGGACGCCAGGAACATGACGGCGTTGGCGATATCGCTGACCTCGCCGATGCGGCGCGTGGCGATCAGACGGCTGCGGCTCTTTTCGACCTCGGGGTCGGCGTAGAAGTTGGCCGACATGGGGGTCTTGACGAAGCAGGGCTCGACGCAGTTGGAGCGGACGCCGTAGGGGCCCCACTCGGCGGCGAGCATCTTGGACATCATGTTGACGCCCGCCTTGGTGGAGCTGTACACGCCCGAGAACGTCTCGGGGGAGTGGCTGGCGACGGTCGAGATGTGCACCAGGCGACCCTGGCCGGCCTTGATCATCTCGCGACCAAAGCGCTGCGAGGTGATGAAGTAACCGGTGAGGTTGACGTTGAGCACCTGCTCCCAGTCGCTCAACGGCAGGTCTTCCATGGCTGCGAAGCGCAGGATGCCGGCGGTGTTGACGAGAACGTCGACGCGGCCGAAGTCGGCGATGGTGGCATCGACGGCGGCCTGAACCTCGGCCTCGTCGGTGGCGTTCATCTTGTAGCCCTCGGCGTGGATGCCAAACTCGGCGGCGAGGTCGGCGGCTGCGGCCTTGACCTTTTCCTCGTCCAGGTCGAGCATGACGACG
This sequence comes from Collinsella sp., assembly GCA_048203815.1. Taxonomy (GTDB): domain Bacteria; phylum Actinomycetota; class Coriobacteriia; order Coriobacteriales; family Coriobacteriaceae; genus Collinsella. Next base: position 6,390 of record DBFBKG010000106.1, read on the forward strand.
TTGGCGCCATTGCGGGCGAACTCGCGGCAGATCTCGGCGCCCATACCGCCGAGCGCGCCAGTCACGGCGCAGACATCGCCCTCGAGCTTAAGCCAATTGCTCATAGGAACTTCCCTTCTTGTGCCTCCCGGTGGGTCGCTCCCATTAACCGACCCACGATGTTTTCGCTGGTTATCGTATGCTTTGCATTTGCGCAGGTGAATTGCATATTTGTTAGAATGGCGTTAACCGTAGGTTTATACTATGCGATGCAGTTTTTTCAATTGAGCGCGTGACCTGCCAAAACGACCCCCTTCGGCAGTTCATTGCCATGCGTCTGGAAACGGGAGATTGACGTGTACGATCGACGACTCGAGGCCATATCGGCCGCCGCGGAGCTGGGAAGCTTCTCACGGGCGGCGGCAAAATTGCGCGTGTCGACCCCGGCACTCGTCAAGCAGGTGTCGGGCTTCGAGGCCGAGTTTGGCATCACGTTGTTCGAGCGCTCGCATTCTGGTGTTAAGGTGACGCCGGCGGGCGCTCTGCTGGTGGACGACGCGCGCTCGATCATGCGGCAGTCCGAGGACGCGCTGCGCCGCGCCCGACGCGCGGCGGGCGATGGCGGTGCCGTGCGTCTGGGTGTGTCGATGATGTGCCCGGGGCGCCAGACGCTGTCGATGTGGTCGGGCATCCACGATCTGGAACCGTCGCTGCGATTTGAGATCGTGCCGGTAAGCGACCTCTATGACGAGCGCGAGACCGTCATGCGCAGCTTGGGCCGCGAGGTCGATGTGGTGCAGTCGAGTTTTTCGACCCCGCGCTGGGGTGACGCCTGCCAAAAGCTCCGCATTGTCAACGTGCCGTTTTATATCGACCTGCCGCGCACGAGCCCGCTGGCGCGCAAGAATCGCATTGCGGTCGCCGACTTGGAGGGCATGCGTCTGCGCGTGCTCCGCCACGGCAACGATGCTATGGACAGCCTGCGTATCGATCTTTTGGCAGACGGCGGCGTGGATGTGATCGATGTGGATAGCTTTGACTTTGCGCTCTTTAACGAGGCGGAGGAAAAGGGCGACGCGGTGCTCACCTGCGGGGCGTGGTCGGGGGTGCACCCGGCCTTTGTGGGCGTGCCGTTCCTATGTGGTCGCGAGGTGCCGGTCTTTCTGAACTACCCGCTCGAGCCAACCCTCCAAGTACAAAAATTCGTCAACGCCATGGCCCAGCTTCTCAAGTAGCCAAAAGAGCCCCGTCCCAAATTAGCTACCCTTTGCTACGGGTTTAGCGTTCCTCGCGTTGCAGCCCGGCTGCCTCGGCTGTCTTAACGCGGTTCTTGTCGATGTACATGTTTTTGTCGGCCTGGGAAAAGAGCTCGCGCATGGTAGGCGGCTCGTCAAAATCGCTGGAAAGCGCGTAGCCCACCGCATAGCTGATGGGCATGTCGGGGTGAGCCTCGGAATACTCGTTCACGTTCGCACGAACCCGAGCGAGACAGGACTCCACGGCAGCTCGATCGGTATCCCGCAGCACCGCGATAAACTCATCGCCGCCGTCGCGAGCCACAAAGCACGTCTCGGACGCCACACGCCCCAGCTGCTGGGCAAAAGAACGGATGTATTCGTCGCCTTTCTCGTGGCCGAAGTTGTTATTGACCGTATGCAGATTGTTAAGGTCGAAGACGCACATCGCAACGGGCGCCTCCGCGGAGACAGGCTGCTCCTGCCCCAAGACCTCCTCGCACTTGTTCTTGTTGGGCAGTCCCGTGGCTTCGTCGAGATAGACTTTGCTCTGCAGTTCGCGATTGAGCGCGGCAGTTCGCACCGCGCGAACAAGTTCGACCGCAAAGGTCGCCACCAAGCCCATGATGTCGATGATCACCAAGCCCTCGAGATAGTTGAGCGCCGACGCCTTCTCCTGAGAGTAGTCCTCTGCGAGTCGCGTAGCATCGTCGCAAATGCCAAAGAACTCCTCGCTCATAGGGATGATGTCGGTGTTCTCATAGCCGACTTCGCGCACGCGGATGATCTCGGTGCAAAGCTCATCAAAATAATTAGCAAGCTCGGTCATTTTTGCCTGATACTCGTCGTCGTCGAGACGGACGAGGTTGAGGTCGTCACTTCCGTAACGCAAACCGTTGATGTATGAATCCACGGCTTTGAGCAGGTCATCTTGAGGCTGGCCCGCATCCTCGAGCTTAACGATTCGCTGTGTGGTACCGCGCACCAGACCGGCGTAATTGACCACGCGCGCCGTGCCCTGGATATCGGAGACGAGCAGCATAACATTGATGAAGAAGAAGATGAGAACTGCCGTGAGCACCATCATGAGCAGGCGCACCGCCTGGCTGGCCTTCTTGGCGACAGAAGTATTCACAAGTTCATTCCCCCAAATGACAAAAGAGCAGGTAGCACGCAGTGTGCTGAAACTCATGGGTGGTTAACTCTACCATATGGGCCAGCAGCCTCAAACTGCAGTAGACGCTCGTCCAAATTGGCGTAACGCTTGCCTTGTTGTTCTTGACCTGGCTGCGCTATCGGACATGCTTCTGGTCTTTGATCACCATGGGAAAGCTCATCCCGTTTTGTGCGTCTAGAGTGGGATGCGGCTTCCCAAAGGTGCCGTTAGGGGAAACTACATCCCGGTTTACCCCCTTGAAATGGGATGCCGTTTCCCGGAGGGGGTCCAGCGGGAAACGGCATCCCATTCTGGGTCCGAAAAGTGGGATACGGTTTCCGGCCGGCATGAATAAAGCCTCCGCAGCTCGTGTGGCTGCGGAGGCTTTATTCGTTGCGGTGCATTGTGTTTGGGTCGTTGAGATGAGTCGATTTGCCCCGAAAGAGGAGGGCATTGACCTTAGGGTCATGCCCGACGAATGAGCGGCAAATCGGCCATCTCGGCGAGCCGAACTACTCCAGCTCAAACGCTCCGGTATAGAGCTGATAGTAGTATCCGCGCTTGGCAATCAGCTCGTCGTGGTTGCCGCGCTCGATGATGCGGCCGTGGTCCAGGCAGATGATCGCGTCGGAGTTGCGCACGGTGGACAGGCGGTGCGCGATGACAAACGTCGTGCGGCCCTCCATGAGCTTATCCATGCCTGCCTGCACGATAGCCTCGGTGCGGGTGTCGATGGAGCTCGTGGCCTCGTCCAGAATCATTGCCGGCGGATCGGCGACAGCAGCGCGTGCGATCGAAATCAGCTGGCGCTGGCCCTGCGACAGCTGCGCGCCGTTGCCGGTGAGCATGGTGTCGTAGCCGTCGGGCAGGCGGGTGATAAAGTCGTCGGCGCCCGCGAGCTTGGCCGCCGCGATGCACTCCTCGTCGGAAGCGTCCAGGTTGCCGTAGCGGATGTTATCCATCACGGTGCCGGTGAACAGGTTCACGTCCTGCAGCACGACGCCCAGCGAGCGGCGCAGATCGGCCTTGCGGATCTTGTTGACGTTGATGCCGTCGTAGCGGATCTTGCCGTCGGCGATGTCATAGAAGCGGTTGATGAGGTTGGTGATGGTCGTCTTACCGGCACCGGTGGCGCCGACAAACGCGACCTTCTGGCCCGGCTTGGCAAACACGGACACGCCGTGCAGCACCTCGTGGTCGGGCGTGTAGCCAAAGTCGACGTTGTCCATGACCAGGTCGCCGCGCAGCGGTACGTACTCGATCTCGCCGGTTGCGCGGTGCGGGTGTTTCCACGCCCACATGCCGGTGTGGTGGTCGGCCTCCTCGAGCTGCCAGGTATCGGGGTTCACCTGCGCGTTGACGAGCGTCACGTAGCCTTCGTCGGTCTCGGGCTTCTCGTCGATGAGCTCAAAGATACGGTCGGCGCCGGCGAGGCCCATGACCACGGCGTTGATCTGCTGCGAGATCTGGCCGATCTGTCCGCAGAACTGCTTGGTCATGTTGAGGAACGGCACCACGACGGCGATGGACAGCGCCATACCCGAGATGCTCAGGTTGGGCACGCCCAGTGCCAGGAAAATGCCGCCGGCAAGGGCCACCAGCACGTAGAGCAGGTTGCCCAGGTTCATAAGGATAGGCATGAGGATGTTGGCGTACATGTTGGCCTTCTGCGAGACCTCGAAGAGCTTTTCGTTGCGCTCGTCAAAATCGGCCTCGGCGGCAGACTCGTGGCAGAATGCCTTGACGACCTTCTGGCCGTTCATGACTTCCTCGATATGCCCCTCGACCGCGCCGAGTTCGGTCTGCTGCGCAATAAAGAAGCGCGCGGAGTTAGAGCCGAGCAGCTTGGTCATAAAGGTCATAAAGGCGACGCCGGCCACAATGACCAGGCACATCCACACACTGTAGTACAGCATGATAAAGAACACCGTGACGATGACGATGGTCGTCATGAGCAGGTTGGGCAGCGACTGGCTGATCATCTGGCGCAGCGTGTCGATGTCATTGGTGTAGTGGCTCATGATGTCGCCGCGCTGGTGCGTGTCGAAGTAGCGGATCGGCAGGTCCTGCATGCGGTTGAACATCTTCTCGCGCAGCTTCTCCAGCGAGCCCTGCGTGACGATGGCCATGGCGCGGTTCCAGAAGAGCGAGGACAGGATGCCGATGCCGTAGATGCAGGCGAGGGTGGTCACGAGCTGTGCGATCTTGGGCTGTGCAGCTTCCCAATCGCCCGACTGCCACGATTCGCTAATAATCTGCAGGGCGCTCTGAAGGAAGGTCGCGCCGATGGAGTTGATGATGGCGCAGAGCACCACGCCGACGACGACGAGGGGCAAAAGCACGGGGTAGAAGCCAAAGAGCGTCTTGATGAGGCGCGACATGGTGCCACCCTTGCGGTTGAGCGCGCGCTCGGCGGTCGTTGCCTTACTCATGTGCCTCGCCTCCTTCCTGGGTCTGAGCTTGTGTTGCGGATGCCTCGGTGTCGGCTTCGACGGCCTCTTCGCCCTCGGCAGACATCTTGTTCTGCGAGGTGAAGGTCTCGCGGTAGATCTCGCTCGTCTTGAGCAGCTCGTCGTGGTTACCGATCTGCGCGATACGGCCGCCCTCCATGACGATGATGCGGTCTGCGTCCTGCACGGAGCTAATGCGCTGGGCGATGATGAGCTTGGTCGTGTTGGGCAGATAGCTTGCCAGCCCTGCGCGAATCTTGGCGTCGGTCTTGGTGTCGACGGCGCTGGTGGAGTCGTCCAGGATCAAGATCTTGGGGCGACGCAGCAGGGCGCGCGCAATGCACAGGCGCTGCTTCTGACCGCCCGAGACATTGGAGCCGCCCTGTTCGATCCAGGTGTTATAGCCCTTGGGGAAGCCGTCGACAAACTCGTCGGCGCAGGCCAGATGTGCCGCCTCGCGGACCTCCTCGTCGGTGGCGTTCGGGTCGCCCCAGCGCAGATTCTCGGCGATGGTGCCGCTAAACAGCACGTTTTTCTGTAGCACCATGGCCACTTGGTGGCGCAAGGCGTCCAAGTCGTAGTCGCGCACGTCCATGCCTCCCACGCGCACGGTGCCCTCGGTGGCTTCGTACAGGCGGGCGATGAGGTTTACAAGCGTGGACTTGGCCGAGCCGGTGCCGCCGATGATGCCGATGGTCTCGCCGCTCTTAATGTGCAGGTCGATATCGTCGAGCGCCTGGCGCTTCGCATGCGCGGAATACTTAAAGCTCACGTGGTCAAAGTCGATGGAACCGTCGGCAACCTCGAGCACGGGCTCGGCGGGATCGGCGATCGTGGGCTCGGCGGCCAGCACCTCGGTAATGCGGTGCGCCGATTCGTCGGCCATGGTCACCATGACAAAGATCATCGACAGCTGCATCAGGCTCATGAGGATCGCGAAGCCATAGGTAAAGATCGAGGAGAGCTGGCCCACGTCGAACAGCGTGCCCTGGCTCGTGATGATGAGCTTGGATCCCAGGTAGATGATGACGACAAATGCGCCGTTGACGCAGATGTTCATCATGGGGTTGTTAAAGGCGAGCAGCTTCTCGGCGCGGGTGAAGTCCATCTGGACGTCGCGCGCGGCGGTGGCGAACTTCTCCTTCTCAAAGTCTTCGCGCACATAGCTCTTGACCACGCGCATGCCGGTGACGTTTTCCTCGACGGACTCGTTAAGGGCGTCGTACTTGTGGAACACGCGCGAGAAGATGGGGCGTACCTTAAAGATGATAAAGAACAGTCCAAAGCCCAGCAGCGGAATGATGACCAGGTAGACCATGGCGACGCTGCCGCCCATGATAAATGCCATGGTAAAGGCGAAGATCAAGACCAGCGGCGCGCGCACGGCGATACGGATGATCATCATAAAGGCCTGCTGAACGTTGTTGATGTCAGTGGTCAGACGCGTGACGAGCGAGGAGCTCGAGAACTCATCGATGTTGGCAAAGCTGAACGTCTGGATCTTATAGAACAGGTCGTGACGCAGGTTCTTGGCGAAGCCGCAACTCGCATGGCTGCAGGTGACGCCGGCAGCGGCGCCAAAAGCAAGGGATGTTAGCGCGATGAGCACCAAAAAGCCTGCGGTGGGAAGCATCTCGGCTACGGTGGCGCCGTCTTTGATGGCGTCGATCAGGTTGGCGGTGATAAATGGAATCAGCATCTCGCAGAGCACCTCGCCAAGCACGAGCAACGGCGTGGCAACGGTGACTTTCATATAGTCGCGGATGCTGCCCATGAGGGTTTTAATCATCCAGTTCCTCCCAGGTTACGCGGATTTTATCGAGCATTTCGGCGAGGTCCTCGCGCTCGTCATGGGTGAGCGCGCTAAAGGCCCGTTCTCTAAAGCGGATGCGGGCCGCCTGGTCGATGCGGGCGTTTTCCCGGCCGGTTTCGGTCAGGCGAATGGTGAGTTGCCGTCGATCCTTGGGGTTACGGCTGCGTTCAATGAGGCCGTTGAGCTCGAGCTTGGACAGGATCTCGGAAAGCGACCCCGGCTTGAGGTCAAAGTGCATGCCGAGTTCCTGCTGCGACATCTCGCCGCCGGGCTGCTTGGCCAGCAGGCAGATGATGGGCGCCTTGCCGGACACGCCTCCGCCATGAAAATGCATGTAATGGCCGCAAAAGCCCAGGCCGCTCAGGATGCGCTTGGCGAGTTTGTCTTCGGCGCTGACCGTTTCGGGTATGTCTACCGGTTGCGACGGGTCACCGCCGGGCTCATGCGAACAAAGGTTAAGAGGTTCATCGCACATGAATTAGTGTTGCTCCTTTCTTTAGTTAGGTAGTGGAATTGTTTTGTGCCTAACCAATTTAGGAGCGTGAGAAATCAATGTCAAGGTACCAAACTTATTAAGTTACGGCGTTTTGCCAAACGCCGTAACCGCTCGACGCTGCAAACCCGCCAGAGCGGCAATCTGCCTTTCAACTTCGGCGGCATGACCAGAAGGTCAATGCCGCCTTGTTTCAAGGCACCTTGCTCGCTCTGGCGGGTTTTCGCTGACTTCACCAAAACATCGGCGTTGCCTTGATTCAAACTTGCCAAAAGGTAGTCGTTGGGGACGTTCTTGTTTGACTAGTCGTTTAAGAACGTCCCCAACGACTACTTGGGGACGGAGGAAAAGGGATCATTTTCCGAAACCTTTCCGCAACAATCTGCTCTTCGCACTGCTCGACTCCGCTCGCAACGTCCCCTGCGCTACACTTAGTTGCACTGTGGCGCCGTTGCGCCGCGCCCGAACTAAGGGGGACACTCATGAAGAACACTCAACTGCTGCTGATTAACGATATGTGCGGCTACGGCAAGGTCGCGCTTTCCGCCATGCTGCCGGTGCTGTCGCACATGGGCTACCGTATCCATAACCTGCCGACGGCGCTCGTTTCCGACACGCTCAACTACCCCAAGTTCTACATCCATGACACCACGGAGTACGTGCGCCAGAGCCTCGCTATCTGGGAGGAGCTCGGCTTTGAGTTCGATGCCATCTCGACCGGCTTTATTGTGACCGAGGAAGAGACGCGCATCATCTCGGACTTTTGCCACCGCCGTGCGCAAAAGGGCACCAAGGTGTTCGTCGACCCCATCATGGGCGACAACGGTAAGCTCTACGCCGGCGTGCCCGAGTCCACGATTGGCCTTATGCGGCACCTGCTGGAGTGCGCAGACTATGCGGTGCCCAACTATACCGAGGCGTGCCTGCTTGCCGATAGGCCTATCGCCGAGCAAATTACGCCCGATGAGGCCCGCGTCCTTGTGGACGCCGTGCGCGAGCTGGGTGCCAAGTCGGTGGTCATTACGAGCGCCGTAGTCAATGGCATGAACGCGGTTATCGGTTACGACCATGTGGCGGGGGAGTACTTTACGATTCCCTTTGAGCTCATTCCGGTTTATTTCCCGGGCACGGGCGACACGTTCTCGGCGGTGCTCGTCGGCCGCGTTATGGCAGGTTGGAGTTTGCAGCGCGCGACGTCCGATGCCATGCGTGTGGTGGCTGAGCTTATCGAGCGCAATGCCGACCAAGAGGACAAGTCGGCTGGCCTTCCCATCGAGGCCTGCCTGGATGTGGTTGACCATGAGTAATGCTGGCGAGGGCGGCATCAAGCCTGCGGGCGAGAACAAGCCACTCGGCGCGCCGCGTGGCAAGCGTCCGCGTATCCGCGTGAGCTGCGTGGACCAGCTGGGTGCGTGCCGCTGCCACCATGGTCACAAGCCCGGCGACGTTTTTGACTTCGACCGAGACCGCGGCAAGATGTGCGCCATGGCCTGCCATGTGGGCTTTCCCTATATCGATATCCTGCGCTATGGCGGAACCGTGCCTGGCAACGAGCCCGGCACGGCAAAGTTCTGCTGCCCCGAAGTCGATACACTGAACATTTGGCTCGCCGAGATCGTCGACGAGTAGTCGAGCGTGGATTTTCTCCCGTTTAGAGCGTACTTGAACGCTCAAAGTGGGAGATTGTCCACACTCAATTTGTATGCGGGAGATTATCCACGCTCATTTTGCGCCGAAGACGTGGCCCGCGACCTCGCTTACCTACAGCTGCTCGAGCATAGCGGTACAACCGGCGAGCACGTCGCGGTAGGTGGCGTCGAAGTTGCCGGTGTACCAGGGATCGGCCACGTCGCCGGGGCGCTCGGTCCAATCGAGCAGGCGCGTAATCTTGCCGTCGGGGTCGTCGCCAAAGATGCGACGCAGGTCACGCGCGTTCTCGGCATCCATATAGACAATGTGATCCCAGTCGCCATACTCCGCGCGACGCACCTGACGTGCGCGATGTGCGACGACGGGAATCCCAACCTCGCGTAGCTTGGCAACGGTACCGTGATGCGGCGGGTTGCCGATCTCCTCGGTCGAGGTCGCGGCAGAATCAATGACAAACTCGCCCGCGCGCCCGGTGCGGTGCACCAGCTCGGTAAACACCGACTCGGCCATCGTCGAGCGGCAGATGTTCCCATAGCAGATAAACAGTACGCATTGCATATGCGGTTTCCTTTCGATCGCCATCATCAAGCTCGAGTATCGCATCTGCGCCTACGCCTGCGCCCGCTTGCGCTCCCAGCGAGCCAACTTAATCGTCACCAGCGTGAGCGCCCAGGCCACAAGCGAGAACACGGCACCAACCGCGCCAACGTAGGCAATGCCAACTCCGCTTACCACGGCGCCGCCCACCGCGGTGCCAAACGAAATGCCGACATTAAACGCCATGGGCTCAACCGAACTTGCGAGCACCATCGATTTGGGATGGCGGCTGCGAGCCACGTCCATAAAGTGCGTGATGCACGATACCGAGAACAGGTACATGAGCATCGCCAGGCTAAAGACAAAGACCAGCGCGAGCGGCATGGTGCCGCCCACAGCAAACAGCCCGAGCAACGCCGCAGCCTGCAGCACAAACGTCACAAGCAGCGCCTTCATGCCAAAGCGCGCATCAATCCATCCGCCCAGGATGTTCGAGATCAGGCAGAACACGCCGTAGGCCATAAGCGTGGTACTGGCTTCGACCGTGCCCATGCCCAGCACCTGCTCAAGATAAGGCGTCACGTAGCCGTAGAACACATAGACCGAGCCCACGCCAAACAAGAAGATGAGCATGCCGGTGATGATGCTCGGCTCGCGTAGCAGCCCCGCCTGCTCGCGGAAGGTGGCAGGCTCGTCGGTTTGCCCAGCGCGCGGCATAAACGCCACGAGCGCTCCGCAGATCAGAACGGCAAAGGTCAGCGTGCCGTACATGGCCACGTGCCAATCGAGCGTGTCGGCCACAAACTTGCCGATCGAAGTGACAAAGACCATTGCCACGGAAAACGCACCGTACACGACCGAGATGGCGAGTGAGGTTTGCTGCGGGGACAGCAGCTCGGGGATGTACGTCACGCCCACGGCGAGCAGTGCGCCCGAGACGGAGCCCAGGACAATGCGCGAGATAAAGAGCGCTTGAAAGTTAGGTGCTAGCGCCATAACCAAATTGCCGAGCACAAAGACGATGCTGTAGCACACGAGCAGCTGGTAGCGGCGGAACCGCCCCGTGCCAAGCGCAAGCACCGGCGTAGCGATAGCGTAGACGAGCGCAAACACGCTGATGAGCTGGCCCGCAGTGGCAAGTGATATGCCGAGTTCCGTTGCCAAGTCGCTTTCGATGCCGATGACCACGAACTCGGAGCAGCCGAGCGAGAATCCCAACAGCACGAGCAGCGCCAGGCAGAGCTTGGTGCGCGCGGGGGAGAGCGCGGCGGCGGTTGGCTTACTTTTAGGCGTGGTTGCGGCGGTCAAGGTTGTCACTCCAATGTCGCATGAATAAGCGGGATTCAATCCCTGCAACTCTAACAGAATGTGACAAAGGGGCAGTCCCTTTGTCACATGGAGGGCTTGCCTGTATAGTCGCAATACAGGCGAAGATGGTCTCAGGTACATCGCGGGCGGCAGGAGATTCCATGGGTATGCACACGACAAAGGTTGCAGTGGGCGAGGGCAAGTTTGCGCTCGAGGCCCAGCTGACGGTGACGCCGCGAGGCATGGCGGTGTACGCCTGCTCGCCGGAGTTTGCGCACCTGGGCGCCACGGCGCAGGCCATTCCGCGCCCCGAGCCCGGCCGTACGGCAACGGTGAGCATCCTGGCCGTTCCGTGCCATCGAGATGAGATCCCGGCGCACGATATCGCGGCGGCGCTGGCCACGCGCTTTGGCGTGCCGGTAGTTGCAAGCACGGGTTTTCATGTTGAACAAGCGAGCGGTGACGACCTGCAGCGCGTGCTCGACACCACCAAGGAGCTCATCGCCGCGCTCGAGGAAGCCGCAGCCCGCTTTCTGCGCGCCGGCTGGGATGAGGGCGGCGCGGGCGCCGAGGTCGTGGCGGTCGATGCTGCGACCGGCGAGGCGCTTGGCCCCGTTGACCGCATCGAGGCCCATGCTGGTGAGGGCATCCTGCATCAGGCATTTCTGACGCTTTTGGTCGAGGGCCGGGGCGAAGACGCGCGCCTGCTGCTCTGTCGCCGCAGTCCGCTCAAGCGCCTGTGGGGCGGGGTGCTGGCCGATAGCTGCGCCGGCCATCCGCTCCCCGGGGAAGACGTCGCGGCCGCCACGGCGCGCCGCATCAACGAAGAGCTCGGCATTACGCGCGAGCCCGATCAGCTCAAGCACCTCGGACACGTGGTGTACCGCGAGGACCACGGCGACGGTCGCTGCGAGTGCGAATGGTGCGAGGTCTACCTTGCCCATGTTGAGCCGGGCGAGCTGCATATCAACCAAGAGGAGATCTCGGAAGTGCGTCGCGTGGCTCCGTCCGAGCTCAAAGGCTACCTGCAGGGTCACCCCGAGCAGCTGGCCCCCTGGCTCCGCGAGGCCCTCGGCGACCCATTCATCCGCACGGCCCTCGCTATGTAAAAAAGACAGTCCCTTTGCCACATCCAAACCGTCACAACATTCGGCGAAAATCTCGAAAACGAGGAAAAGCGTCGAATGTTGTGACGGTTTTTGTCCAGGGAATCGCTTCTCATCCAAAAAATCCGCTTGACTGTATTGCCGCAACACAGCGCAACGTAAGGGGTGTCCGATAACGGGCGCCCCTTTTTAAGCGGCAACATGGCTGCGAATTCGGAGCGCCCCCAACAAGAAAGGTGGGGAGATGGAAGCGGAAAAGAAGGCGTTTAAGATCACCAAGCGCGAAATTGGCTTTGTGCTGGGTATCGTTGTCTTTTTGCTGGTGAAGTTTCTTCCTTTGGCGGAGCTGAGCTCGACGGTCGAGCTCACGGTCGGCGGTCAGACCTGTCTGGCACTGACGCTCGCCACGGTGGTGTTCTGGGCATGCGGCGTGGCACAGCCGGGCTTTGTGGGCCTGCTCTACTGCGCACTGCTCGTCCTGTTCAAGGTGTGCGTGGACGACACGGGCGCCGCGAGCATTTCGGCGACGGTCGCCTCTACGTTTAGCTCGTGGACCAAGGCCACCATGTGGCTCGTCATCGGCGCCTACCTCATCGCCAGCGCGGTCAAGGAGTCGGGCCTGGGCGAGCGTATCGCCTACGCGTTCATGCTCAAGTTCGTGCGCGACGCCAAGTCGCTCATCATCTCGATTTTCGCGCTCACCTTTGTGCTGTCGCTGCTGATCCCGCATCCGTTCCCCCGCGCCTTCCTCATCCTCGCCGTCGTCTCGGTCATCGCCGAGTCCGCCGGCTACGGTGACGACGACAAGGGCAAGCTCGGCTTCCTCGTGTTTGCCGCTGCCGCCCCGGGCTCCATGTTCTTCCTGACGGGCGACTCCACGCTCAACCCCCTCGTTGCACAGTACAGTGCCGAGGCCGGCGGCATGAGCCCGTCCTTCGTCGACTGGTTCCTGTACATGAGCGTGCCTATGCTGGTCGCGCTGCTGTGCACCCTGTTCTTGGGCCTCTTCCTCTTTAAGCCCAGCAAGGAGCTCGTCTACGATCGCGAGCAGATCGTGGCCAAGCAGGCCGCGCTCGGCAAGCTCTCCGTCAAAGAGATCCGCACCATCGTGTGGCTTGTCATCGCCATCGCGCTGTGGCTCACCGTTTCGGGCGATTACATCGGCTGGGTCACCCTGGCCATTGGTGTCGCTCTCGCCATGCCCATCATTGGCGAAGTCCTCACCCCCGCCAGCTGGAACGCTGTCGATATCAAGTCCCTCATGTTCCTGACGGCCGCCATGGCCGTGGGCTCCGTGGGCGGTGCCACCGGCATGAACGCCTGGATCGCCGACGTCGTGCTCCCCAGCTCCGTGCCCGAGAACATCTTCCTGTTCGCCCTGCTCGTCGCCGCGCTTTCCATGATCATCCACATGTTCATGGGCTCGGTCATGGCCGTGCTCGGCGTGTGCGTGCCGGCGTTCATCAGCTTTGCCGCCGGCTCCAGCGTGAGCCCGCTCGCCGTGGCGCTCATCGTCTTCACGTCCATCAACATCCACTACATCCTGCCGTTCCATAACCTGCCGATCCTTATCGGCGAAGGCAAGGACGCCGGCGGCTACACCTCCAAAGAGGCTATGCGCATGGGCATCCCCCTCACCGCGGTCGTCTTTGTCGTCGTGCTGGTCGAGGCCGCCTGGTTCCACCTCTTTGGCCTGATGTAAGCGGTCGGGCGTTCCGGCTGTAAGCAGCCAAGCACTTGAACTTCGAGCGGTCGAGCGCTCCATTTGTGAGCGCCGTGGCCCCATTACGTTACCCCGCCCGGCGGCACACCGCCGTCGGGCACTCTCCCGAAAGGAGCATGCCATGTCCACTACCGATGCTTCCCAGATCCACGACCTGCGTTCTGCACTCGACTTTTTGCGCGAGATGCCGGGCCAGCTGCTCGAGACCGACACCCAGGTCGATCCCGATGCCGAGGTCTCGGGCGTCTACCGTCACGTCGGTGCCGGCGGCACCGTCATGCGTCCGACCAAAGAGGGCCCGGCGATGGTCTTCAACAACGTTAAGGGCTTTGACGACGCCAAGGTCTGCATCGGCATGCTTGCCAGCCGCAAGCGCGTTGCCGCCCTGCTCGATCTGGACGAGGAGCATCTGGGCCTCGAGATCGGCAAGCGCTTCGAGAACCTGATCGCCCCTGAGCAGATCGCCGAGGGCAAGCACGTCGACTGCCAGGAGGTCGTGTACAAGGCGACCGACGAGGGCTTCGACCTGCGCAAGATCGTTCCCGCTCCCACCAACACGCCCGTCGACGGTGGCCCCTACATCACCATGGGCCTCGCCTACGGCACGAGCCCCGATGGCACCCAGTCCGACGTGACCATCCACCGCTTCTCTTGCGTCGACAAGGACAAGCTTGCCATGTGGATCACCCCGGGCAGCCGTCACCTGGGCGCGTTCTTTGACGAGTACTGCCAGCGCGGCGAGGACATGCCCATCTCCATCTCCATCGGTCTGGACCCCGCCGTGTACATGTGCTGCGGCTTCGAGGCTCCCACCACGCCGCTCGGCTTCAACGAGCTGCAGATCGCCGGCGCCCTGCGCGGCCGCGCCGTCGAGCTTGCCGACTGCGTCACCGTTCCGCAGAAGTGCATTGCCAATGCCGAGTACGTGCTCGAGGGCTACCTCATGCACGACGAGACCATCAACGAGGATGTCAACGGCCACGGCTACGCCATGCCCGAGTTCCCCGGCTACACCGGTGGCGCCAAGGTCTGCCCGGTGATCAAGATCACCGCCGTCACCACGCGCGTCAACCCCATTATGGAGAGCTGCATCGGCCCTTCGCACGAGCACGTGTCCATGGCCGGTATCCCCACCGAGGCCTCCATCTACAAGATGGTCGAGACCGCTATCCCGGGCCGCCTGCTCAACGTTCACGCCGCTCCCTGCGGTGGCGGCAAGTTCGTTGCCATCATGCAGTTCAAGAAGTCGAGCAAAAATGACGAGGGCCGTCAGCGCAACGCCGCCATGCTCGCCTTCTCGGCGTTCTCCGAGCTCAAGCACGTCATCCTTGTCGACGAGGATGTCGACATCTTCGATATGAGCGACGTGATGTGGGCCATGACCACGCGCTTCCAGGCCGACGTGGACCTCATCACCATCCCCGGTTGCCACTGCCACGTGCTCGATCCGTCCAACGACCCCGCGTTCGATCCTTCGATCCGCGAGCACGGTATCGCCTGCAAGGCCATCTTCGACTGCACGGTTCCGTTTAATCTCAAGAAGAACTTCATCCGCTCGCAGTTCATGGAGATCGACAAGGACAAGTGGGCCGCCGAGCTCGCCTTCTAGTAAGTAGCCCTACCAAGTAGTTAAGGAGTTGTCATGCCTGAGTCTTCTGTTCGTCCCCGTCGCATTGTCGTTGGCGTGTCTGGCGCCAGCGGTGCGGCACTGGGCCTTGAATGCCTCAAATGCCTGCGCCAGGCCGGCGCTGAGTCGGCGCTTGTCGTCACGCGCGGGGGAGAGATCACCATCGAGCAGGAGCTCGGCATGACGCTCGACGAGTTTGCGTGCTATGCCGATGTGGTCTACGACAACAAGAACATTGGCGCTGCCATCGCAAGCGGCACCTATCCGGTCGACGGCATGATCGTGGCTCCCTGCTCCATGAAGACGCTCGCCGGCATCGCGAGCGGCTACAGCGAAAACCTGTTGCTGCGTGCGGCCGATGTGCAGATGAAAGAGCAGCGCCGCCTGGTGCTTATGGTGCGCGAGACGCCCTTCAGTGCGATCCATGTCGACAACATGGCACGCCTGGCGCGCGTGCCGGGCGTCATGCTCATGCCGCCCATGCTCACGTTTTACAACGGCCCCGCCACGCTCGATGAGGCGGTGCATCACATCGCCGCCAAGGCACTCGAGGCCGTCGGCGTGTCGTGCGCCAACTATAAGCGCTGGTCATAGGCATCTTTAGGGTAGGATACGAGTAGTGTTTGAGCCCGCTGCCCCTGTGGGCGGCGGGCTTTTCGTGTCAAAGGGTGTGTCGGGAGGACCTATGCAGACGGGTATGTATGCGATTAGCGAGATGGCGAGCTTGTTTAACGTTTCGCGCCAAACGCTCATCTACTACGACAAGATCGGTCTGTTTAAACCCGCCGTGGTTAACGAAAAAGGCTACCGTTTCTATTCGCCCACGCAGATCCCGCTCATGCGTCTGATCTGCATGCTGCGCGACTTGGGACTGGAACTCGATGAGATCGATCGCCTGACCTCGACGTTCGACATTGGAGAGATGACCGATCACCTGCGCTCGCGGGTGCAGGCGCTCGACGAGCAGATTGCCGGGCTCAAAGCCGAGCGCGCGAGCGTGCAGGAGCGGCTGAGTTTTTACGACGAGGCGGTCTATTGGCGCGAGCGCGAGGGCAAACCGGAGCTCAAGCAATTCGAGCGCCGCTACGTGGTCTTTGAGGAGTTCCCGAGCGATATCGAGCGTGGCCGCTCGATGCTGCACCCCACGCTCATGCGGGCGATTCTGCGCATGCGTGCGCTCACGGGCACACGCCCCATGCGCGGTTGGGGCGCCATGCTGCGTCGCGAGGCGCTGCATTCCGACGACCCCATCGCCGGTGCCGGTTCCTTTGCCGTGTTGCCGCGTGGTGCCGAGGAAATACTGCCGAGCGATCCTGCCGAGCTGGCGGAGATTGGCGTCGAGGTGCTGCCCGAGGGCACGTACCTGTGCATGAGTCGCTGGGGCATGCCGTACGAGCCCGAGGGTATCCGCGCCATCGTGGCCTGCATGGACAGGCACGCGCTCCAGCCCATCGGCAATGCTTTCGATTTTTGCTACCTGGACACCACGAGCTACGACGAGTCTCACCAAGAGGACTTCTGCTGTATCCAAATCCCCGTCGCCCTCAAATAACTTGCGGTGAAATAGTCCCTAAATAGCTCGAGTGGGCGTGCAAACAGGAACTATTCCACCGCAACTTCGATGCGACAAAGGAGCAGTCCCTTTATCGCATTCCGTGCGAGCTCCAGCGCCATCTGCGGGTATAAGGCTAACAAGTGTTTATTTGCGAGGCCTAAGGGGCGCCCCGTATGGATATCGATAACTTTGAATGGTGGTATAGCGAGGGCGAGGCTCCGGACGAGGAGTGGGACGAGCCCGCGCCGCGTGACGTGTCGAGCGACGAGGACGAGACCGGCAACGATGCCGCTGTCGAGCCTGACGCCGCCTCTGATGCCGCCGAGCCCCTAACCTTTGAACAGGCCTGGGCCCAGGCCGAGACCGACGAGGCTAAGGCCGATGCCACGGCCACACTCGGTGAGCCGGCCGACATGTCCATCTCGCCGGCCAAGACCCCGCAGCCGCGCCATAACATCGACCCCGGCAGCACGGCATCCTTCAGCATTCTCGACGTGCCCGCGCAAGGCGCCCAGGCGCCTGCGCCCACGCATCGCCCCGACCTGGCTCGCGAGGAAGACGCGGGTCGCCGCTCACCACTCGGTCCCATCCTCATCGCCTTCATGGCCGGCGTCATCGCTTGCTCGGCGATCGGAAATGTCTGGAGCCATGTGGAGCAACAGCGCAAAGATGCCGCCAAGGTCGAGATGTCTGTCGAGCAATCGCTCAGCCGCACGCGCTCGGTGCATGTGTCGGTCGAGGTCAAGGACGGTGCGACATGGGACACCGCCCGCGGCGACAGCCAGATGCTCATCCATATTGTGGGCCGCACACTCAGGGGGCAGGCGATTGACGAGTATCAATATGTCAACTCCGCTGGCGACGGCATCGAACTCAAGCCCGGCGATTACGAGCTCACGGTCGACGAGCCGCCCGTCGCCACCGATGGCACGCGCTTCCGTGCCTCAAAGCGCATGGTTCCCGTGAGCTTTAACTCGCAGGCGCCCGATACGGTCGACAGCACGCCGCAGGGCGGATTCGACCTTTACGCAATCGCTCAATAACTGCGCCTGCCGCTTCTCCTTGCCGCCAAGAGTGGCACAATAGCCCTCGACACTATTGTTTACTTTTGGAGGAAGTAGCATGTCCACCGTCACCACCATCAAGCGCGGCGGCCTCACCGCGGCCATCGATTCCATGGGAGCCCAGCTCACGAGCCTTGCCCTCGACGGCAACGAGTATCTGTGGCAGGGCGACCCGGCCTTTTGGGGCAAGCATGCGCCCATTCTGTTCCCCATCGTGGGATCGCTGCGCAACAACACAGCAACGTCTGCGGCCGGCACCTGCGAGATGCCGCGCCACGGCCTCGCGCGCATCGTCGAGCACAAGCTGGTCGAGGTCTCCGAGGACGGCTCGTCCGTCACCTACGAGATCACCGATACGCCTGAGTCGCTCAAGGCTTTCCCCTTCCACTTTATGCTCAACATGACCTATGCCCTAACCGGCGACGCCACGCTCACGCAGACCTTTGCCGTCACCAACACCGGCGACGTGGACCTGCCGTTCTCGGTGGGCGGTCACCCTGCATTTAACGTGCCCGCTCCCGGTGCCGAGGACGAGACGTTCGAGGACTACGAGCTGGCATTTACCGAGGCTTGGACCAACGAGGCCCCCATCATCACGCCCGATGGCCTCATGACGTTCGAGGGTAGCTACAAGGCTCCCGATAACTCGGACGTGCTGCCCATCACGCACCGCAGCTTCGATAACGATGCCATCATGTTCACCGATACCCCGGGCTCCACGCTCACGCTGCGCGGCCGCAAGTCGGGCCACGGCGTCAAGATCGACTTTGAGGGCTTTAAGTACATCGGCGTGTGGTCTGCCGCCAACGACGCCCCGTTTGTGGCGCTCGAGCCTTGGACCGGTCACACCACCATGTCCACCGAGGACGACGTCTTTGAGCATAAGGTCAACACCATCACCTTGGCCCCCGGCGCTACCGATAAACGCAGCTTTAACGTCACCTTGCTCTAGAGGTTCCGCCGCTCGGTCGATGCTGCGTGCCGGCCAGAGCGATAATTTGTCATTCAAAAGGCAAGGCATAGACCTTCTGGTCATGCCTTGTCTTTTTCATGCCACTTGTTCGCTCTGGACGTCGCTCGCCGGCATTGCCAAAACATCGACGTCCCCAATGACTACCATGTGTCTATTAATTTTTCGAGCTTGTGCTGCACTGCTGGTCGCTGGCGTATATCCTGTTAAGTCGTCAGCATACGATTCAACAGGGAAGGCAGATTATGCATTCTCCCCATCAGCGCGACGCGCATCCACAGCCGGTGTGCAGCCGTCGCATCTTCTTGGGTAGCGCTCTCGCTGCGAGCGCTTCCGTCGTCGCCGGCGCGCTCGCCGGCTGTCAGCGTCCGTCCACGCTCAAGGTGGTTCAGCCCACGACGGGCGGCGGTCGCGACGACCTGTCCGATTCCGTGATCGGCAAGGACAAGATCCGCATTGGCATGGAGGCGGCCTACGCCCCGTACAACTGGCAGGTTTCCGAAGCCAGTGAGTACACTATCCCCATCGACAACGTGCAGGGCGCCTATGCCGATGGCTACGACGTGCAGATCGCCAAGATCGTCTGCAAGGCCCTCGGTGGCGAGCCCGTTGCCGTCAAGCAGAGCTTCTCGGGCCTCATCGATTCGCTCAACAACGGCCAGATCGACCTCATCATCGCCGGTATGAGCGCCACGCCCGAGCGCGAGGAGTCGGTCGGCTTCTCCGACCCGTACTTCATTGGCTACTTTGGCCTGTTCGTAAAAGAGGGTTCCCCCTACCAAAACGCCACCAAGCTCAGCGACTTTAGCGGTGCCACGGTACTCGGCCAAAAGGACACCATGCTCGACACCGTCATCGACGAGATTCCGGGCGTTGTGCACAAGAACCCGGTCGACTCCGTCCCCACGGTGTTCTCGAATCTGCTGCAGGGCACATGCGACGCCGTGACTTACAACACCGAGAACGAGAAGGGCTATATGGCCCAAAACCCGGGTATCGTCCCTATTCATTTTGCCGAGGGCGAGGGCTTTAAGCAGGAGGTCGCGGCAAACGTCGGCTGCCGCAAGGGCTCGGACAAGCTGCTTAAACTCATCGACAAGACACTCAAGGGCATTAGCCAAGAGGAACGCGACCAAATGTGGGACGCGTGCCTCGATCGTCAGCCGGCATAGGGAGGCAGCATGAAAACCATCAATCGTCTGGCCTCCTTTATCAAGGCCGACCATCGCTATGTATATCTGGGCACGAGTGTTATCGCGGCGCTCGGCCTAGCGTTTAGCCAACGTAACCCCACGCCGCTGAGCTTCTTGGCGCCCACCAGCATTTTCCAGGACTGCCTTTGGGCGATTCTTTGGGCCTGGCTCGTCGTGTCGGCGGCGGCGCTGGCCACCAAACTCATGCACTGGAGCGACTATCGCGAAACGTCGCCGTTTGCTTCCGAGCGCTTCCGTCGCGGCGCGCGCCTGGGCAGCTATGTCGTGGTCGCCATCGCGGCGATCTTCTTTATCGACCGTTGCGTCATGTCGTTTATCGACCTGGTGCAGGTGAGTATTGTCTCGGACTCCAATCCCAGCGACTTTTTGTCGAGCCTGGTCTACATGACCTACAAGAGCGGGGACTTCTTTATCCGCGGTATCGAGATCACCATCGCGCTTGCCACCTTCGGCACCGTCATCGCATTCTTCCTGGCGCTGCTCTTTGTGTTCCTGCGTATTCAGACCTTCGATCGCGTGGACAACGACCTGGTGCGCTTCTTTAAGAGTGTCGGCCGCGGCTTTGCGACCATCTACTCCACCATCGTGCGCGGCACGCCCATGATGGTCCAGGGTCTGCTCATCTATTATGCGGGCTTCACCGTTTTGCGCGGCATGGGCTTCGAGACCGCCCAGGCCAACCAGATTTGGAGTACCTTCACCGCCGGTCTCGTCACCATCTCGCTCAACTCCACCGCCTACATGATGGAGGTCCTGCGCGGCGGTATCGAGTCCATCGATCCCGGCCAGGCCGAGGCGGCGCGCTCGCTGGGTCTGTCGCAGTGGCAGGCTATGCGCAAGGTCGTGTTCCCCCAGGGCATTAAAAACGCGATCCCCGCACTAACCAACGAGCTCATCATCAACATCAAGGACTCGTCGGTGCTTTCGGTCATCGGCGTGTTCGACCTCATGTACGCCACCACCACCGTCGCCGGCGTGTACTACCGCCAGATGGAGGTCTACTGCGTGGCGCTCGTGGTCTACCTGATCCTGACGCTCGTGGCGAGCCGCCTGCTCGAGGCCTTTGGCAAAAAGCTCGGCGCCGAGGCCCCGGCAACGCTGCCCAGCTCCAACTAGGCTCAAGACGAGGAGAATCATCATGGCAGATATCGCCACTACCGGCACCGCGGCCGCCGCACAGACCAATGAGCCGCTCATCCGCGTCGAGGGCCTGCGCAAGAGCTTCGGCTCGCTCGAGGTGCTCAAGGGCATCGACCTGTCCGTTAACCCCGGCGAGGTCGTTACCATTATCGGCGCCTCGGGCTCGGGCAAGTCGACCTTCCTGCGCTGCCTCAACCTGCTCGAGACCCCGGACGCGGGCCACATCTGGTTCCACGGCCAGGACCTTACGGCCGAGCGCTGCAACATTAACAAGCTGCGTGAGGACATCGGCATGGTGTTCCAGGGCTTTAACCTGTTCAACAACATGGATGTGCTCGACAACTGCACGCTCGCGCCCGTCACGCTCAAAAAGATGAGCAAGGCCGAGGCCGAGAAGGTCGCGATGGAGCATCTGACGAGCGTGGGGCTCGAAAAGTTCGCGCACGCCGCCGTGGGCCGCCTATCCGGTGGCCAAAAGCAGCGCGTGGCCATCGCGCGCGCCCTGTGCATGAATCCGCAGATCATGCTGTTCGACGAGCCGACCTCCGCACTCGACCCCGAGATCGTGGGAGAGGTGCTCGAGGTCATGCGCAAGCTCGCTGCCGACGGCATGACCATGGTCGTCGTTACGCACGAGATGGCCTTTGCCCGAACCGTGTCCGACCGCGTGGTCTTTATGGACAAGGGCGTGGTGCTCGAGGATGCCGCGCCGGCCGAGCTCTTCGGCAACCCCAAGCACCAGCGCACTCGCGAGTTCCTCTCGCGTTATCTCGAGGACAAATAACCGACCGCAAACGTTTACGTGGCAGGGCCGCTCCGGTGGGGCGGCCCTCGTCATCACAATCGAAAGGATGTCATGGCCGAGGTTTGGCGCTTCTTTGCGCATGAGGATGATTTTGCCGATTTGGATGAAACTGGCGCGTGCGAGCGCCTGGGGCGCGTGCTGTCGTTTCCGACCATCTCGAGCATGGATGCCGAGGCGGTGAACTGGCAGCCGTTCGACGACCTGCGCGGCTATATGCAGCAGGCCTGGCCGCACGTATTTGCGGCGGGCGAGGTCGAGCTTATCAATCATTCGCTGCTGGTGACACTTAGCGGTTCCGACCCTGCCCTCAAGCCCGTTATGCTCATGGGCCACATGGACGTGGTCCCCGTGGTGCCGGGTACCGAGGCCGACTGGACGCACGCCCCCTTTAGCGGGCACGTGGACGACACCTACATTTGGGGTCGCGGCGCGATCGACATGAAGGACCAGGTCGCAGGCATTCTCGAGGCTGTCGAGTATGCGCTGGCGCACGGTTGGCAGCACGAGCGCACGCTGCTCCTGGCCTTTGGCCAGGACGAGGAAACCACGCAGTACGGCGCAGGCACCATCGGCCGCGCGCTCGAGGAGCGCGGTGTTGAGCTCGAGTTCCTGATCGACGAGGGCGACTACCGCATCGTTTCGGATGCCGAGTACAGCGCGGGCGAGGGTTGGCTCATGCACGCCGACCTCGCGGAGAAGGGCTATGCCGATATCGTGCTCAAGACAAAGAGCGCGGGTGGACATTCTTCTAATCCCTACGGCGGCACGTCGCTCGAGGTGCTCAGCCGTGCCATCACCGCAATCTGCGATATCGAGTGGCCGACGCGCGTGACCGATTTGCTTGCCGCCCAGCTCGTCGAGCTGGGGCTCTACACGGCGGATGAAATTGCCGCCAACGGGGGCGCCATTGTCCGCGATTGCCTCGCCAGCAAGAAGCTCTATCCGCTGGTGACGACCACCTGCGCACCCACGCAGATTGAGGGTGGCAGCACCGGCGCCAACGTAATGCCGCAGGATATGTGGGCCAACATCAACTTCCGCATGCTCGAGGGCACGAGCGTGGCCGACGTTGTGGCGCGCTGCCGTGAGGCGGTTGCCGGGGCGGACCTTGCCGGTCGTGTCGAAGTGGAGCTAGGCCCCGGCAGCTCCGAACCCTCGCCGTCCCCGCGCATCGGTGGTCCCGGCCTCGAGGCGGTTCGCTCCATCGCCGCCCGCTATTTCCGTGATCCAAAGGAGACGGAGGAAAATGGATCATTCGAGCCAGTGGCAATTGTGCCCTCGACCGTGATCGGTGCGACCGACGCTGCCAACTACCAGCACATTTGCCCTGAGTGCATTCGCTTCTCGGCCTTTGTGGTTGATGACGACGAGTGTGATCGCGGCGTCCACGGCACCAACGAGCGCATCACCCGCCACGCCTACCTCCAAGGCATCCGCTTCCTCGTCGCTCTACTCCAAACGCTCTAGCCAAAAAGCAAGCCCTTGGTGCAATGGGGTCAGGTTTGTTTGCACCAATCATTCCGTGCGGGTTATATGCAGGTTTGCCTGCGCACGCTATCATGTATGGGTTAGACCGCAACTATGTACCCCATACGCGAAGGGATGCGCATGTATCTGAAGATCGACATGTTCTAGCCGGGCTTACCCCCGCAGCGGCGCCGTGCGCCCCATCAATTCTGCCGATTTTCACCTTCACGCATATAAAGGAGTCCCGCCATGCGCGACAAGCTCGAAAAGATCATCAAGGCCTACGAGGAGCTCGAGAAGAAGCTTTCCGACCCGGCCGTCGCCTCCGATATCAAGGAGTT
>DBFBKG010000107.1:0-4892 GCA_048203815.1 Collinsella sp.
GCTAATTGCTGGCGAGGGCCGCTCGATAGAGCTGGTCGATGACCTACGCGAGTGGCATTTGGGCTCGCTGGAGGGCACATCAAATCGCGATATGCCGCCGCAGCCCTGGGGTGATTATCCGGTGGCCTTTGGCGGCGAGTCGGAAGTGCAGCTCCAGTCGCGTATGGTCGCGGTGCTGTCGCGCATCATGGCCAGGCCGCAGCACGACTGCGTGCTGGCGGTTTCCCACGGCTCAGCCTGCCAGGAGTTTCTTGAGTATGTGACTGGCAGGGGAGAGCTACCCGACAACGGAGCCGTGCTTCATTTTGGCTATTGCGACGGGGCGTTTTCGCTCCTTGATTGGTAACGAACGAAAGGACCCCTATGAATAAAGACCTGTATCTGGTTCGTCATGGGCAGACAATATTCAACCTTAAGCGCATCATTCAGGGTTGGAGTGACTCGCCGCTTACGCAGTTGGGCTGCGACCAGGCGGCGCGCGCCGGTATGTTTTTACGTGCGCGCGGCATTGAGCCCGATCATGCCTACACCTCCACGCTTCATCGCACCGAGCAGACTATCGCCAACTTGTGGCCGGGCTTGGCGTACGAGCGCCTGGACGGCCTGCGTGAGTGGTTCTTTGGCGACTTTGAGGCCGAGCGCGTGATGCTCATGCCCGAGCGCCCGTGGCGCGACTTCTATCGCCAGTTTGGCGGCGAGGGCCAGATGCAGGTGCGAGAGCGCATGGTGGCGACGCTGACCGAGCTTATGCACCGTCCGGACCATACGTGCGTGCTCGCGGTAAGCCATGGCTCGGCCATCAAGGAGTTCATGGACCACGTGAAGGGTGCGGCGGCCGATGAACGCGATCGCGTGCCGGGCAACTGCTCGGTGCTGCATTTTGTGTTTGATGACGCGACGGATACGTTTGAACTTGTTGAGATCTTTACGCAGGAAGACTACGCGCGCGAGCTGGGGCTTGAGCCGCTCGTGGCGGCGGCAGGCCCGCAGCGCGGGTAGCGCAGGCGTGGCGATGCGGATCGCCGACATCATTGCTCGATGTGAAAGGGGCGGAGGTGCATGCGTTTGCTGCATCTTCGCCCCTTGTTTATTTGGATTTTGGGTTTTCCAGCTTCGCGTTTGAGTCCGCTAGAACCGTGCGACCTGGTGGGTGAGCAGGCCCATTGGGACCTGCGGTGCGCCGCCGCTGACCTGCGCGGCGGGGAATAGCGCGGCCACGGTAAAGTTGAACGGCTCCTTGCCGGTGTACGTTCCGGCAGCGCGGGCCTCGTCGGCCAGCAGCCGCGACGCCCCGGTCAGAGCGGCGGCGTAGGCGGGGTCGTCGGCTAGTGTCGGCTCTGGTGCTTGGTCGAGCATGGCTCGGATGGCCCCGACAGCGTCCTCGCGCTTGACCTCCCACACGCGATGCGTGATACCCGCGGGGTCGGTGGCGGCGTAGAGCGACGCGCCCTCTTTGGCGGCGCCGAGGATGATATCCATGACGGGCGAGGCTTCGTAGGCGAGCGACACGGGGCGGGGCTGAACTTTGAGTTCGGCGATCGCGTGCGCAGCGGCGAGTGCTTCATCACCGGCGTCGCCCTTGCCGCCCGCAAGTACACTCATCGGGCAAATCGCCACGACACCCGTCACGCGACCCGGCTCGTCCGAGCATTCGTACACGTAATACGCCGCGCCTGGATCCTTGAGCATCAGGCCGTCGGCGATGGCGCCGCGCAGGGCATCGTTGCCGCTCAGGATGCCGCCCATCGCAGGCAGCGCTTCGAGCACGCGGTCCTGAGCCGGGCGGATGCAGGGAAACGGAAGTGCTTTCATGGGCGGTCCTAACGTGTGAATCGGTTTGTTCGCGGCTTATTATGCCCCAACTTGGCCGCTTGCGCCCCAGAGCGTGTTGTCAGCGAGCGCGATGAGTACGTTCTGGCAGCGAACGATATCGGCGTGGGGCACATACTCGTTGGGCTTGTGCGCGAGCGCGAGCGAGCCGGGGCCGTAGCTCGTGCAATTTCGGTTACCTGTCTTGCCGGCAATGACGGCAGTGTCGGTGTAGCCGGTAAAGAAGCCGACGGTCGTTTCCGCGTCCGTCACATCGTCCGCCGCGCGCTTGAGTGCAGCTAGAAGGGGAGAGCCTGGGTCGCGCTCGATGGCAGGGCGGTCGCCTGTCACGGTATAGCTTCCATGGCAGCCGGGAACCGCGGCCTCGGCACCGGCGATGGCCTGCTCTACCATGCGCGTCGCGGCGGCCGTATCAGTCGGCGGGGTCAGGCGCATATCGACCCAGACCTTGGCGTGGTCGGGCACGACATAGGGACGATAGCCGCCCTCAATCTGACCAAATGTGACAGTCGAAGGCCCCAGCTCATCATGCACGGGCAGCGCCGCGAACGCATGGCGCAGCGCGCAGACGACCTCGGACATGGCGGCGACGGCGTCTGCGCCCTTCCAAGGCTGGCTCGCGTGCGCCGTGACGCCTGTCATCTCGATTTCGAACCACGTGCGACCCTTGTGCGCCACCTGGATCTGTCCATCAGTGGGCTCGGTGTCCAGTACCCATTCGCGCGAGCCGACCCAGCCGGCGTCGATGGCCGCCTCGGAGCCGCGCATAAAGTCTTCCTCGTCGACCGAGCAGATGAGCGAAAAGCCGCGGTGGGGCAGCGCGTCAACTGCCGCCACGCGCTCGAGCGTATGGACCAGCGCGGCAATGGCGCAGGCCAGGCCACCCTTCATATCGCAGGCGCCGCGGCCATAGAGTTTATCGTCACGCACGATTGCTCCGAGCGGGGGAATGCCTGCGTCCCAGCCGTCGCCCAAGGTGACGGTATCCATATGGCAGATGTAGACGAGCCGTGGCTCGTCGCTCAAACCGGGCACGGTGACCATGAGGTTGCGACGTCCGGGTAGCACCTCGAGCTCGCGTACCTCTGCGGCGTCCAACGCAGGCGAATCGAGTTTGGCAATATACGCCTCGACCAGGCCTTTGATATGTTGTTCGATCTCGCCCTCATACGCACCTGGGTCGGAACTGTCGATCCGCACGAGCCCTTGCGTAAGCCGCCAGGCAAAGTCCTCGTCAACCATATGCAACCTCACAATCAGTCTGCTTTCCAAACCGATTGTAAGCCTCCTGAGAGATCCGCGGCGTGCGCGCAGCAGTATTTACCGTTCGCAGGCCGAGCCAACGCGCTTGCCGTCCAAGTGGGTTCACAAACGGAGCAGTGGGTACGTAGCCTTTATGGACGACATGCTGTGCGACATATCTGCCTTTCGGTATCACCGGATACCTCCACAGGTCTTGGCGATAATGCCGGACCTGCCCGATTCTGCGGACGATCCGCGCAGGGAGCGCCTTTGCGAGCACCCGCTCGTCACGCATTTCCTGGGCGCTCCGTTGTATGTTTTGGCGCAGGGCAGCTGCGGACGTAAGGGCGGTCGCATTGTCAGGCATGTTTGGAACGGGGAGAGGCCGTTTGACTCCGTGCGGCAGACAGAGTTTGGCCTCGATGTCGCGTCCCCGCTCTTTACCCTGTTGACCCTGGCTTCCTCGGTCTCAAACGAGCGTCTAATTATGTGCATGTATGAGATGTGCGGCACCTTTGCCGTGTGCAAGATTGCGCCTCAGGTAAAGTCGGCACTTGTGCAGGCACATGGGGGCTGGTGGGGTGACGCACAGTT
Organism: Collinsella sp.; assembly: GCA_048203815.1. GTDB lineage: Bacteria > Actinomycetota > Coriobacteriia > Coriobacteriales > Coriobacteriaceae > Collinsella. The sequence continues at coordinate 3,667 of DBFBKG010000107.1, forward strand.
GGGCTGGGAAAACGTAAAAGATGTCTCGGGGAATCCAACGGACTTGTGGAAACGACCTCCCTTGATCGAGCTCTCTGAGCTTACGGAGTACGTCGATAAGATCCGGGGGCTCCGCGGCGCTAAATCGTTCACACGTGCCGCGAAATGCATTACAGGGATGGCGGCATCGCCGCTCGAGGTCCAGGCATCGATGCTGTTTGGTCTTTCGAGGTTACGCGGCGGCGAAGGGCTGCGCCTTACCAATAACGTTGAGATTCGTATGACGCGCGGCGCCCGCCTGATTTCGGGGCTCGATAGGCGCTATGCCGATATCCTGCTGGCAAATAAGGACGGCAGCCGAGAGTGCCTTGTTGAATGCCAGGGTAAAGCCATACACGGATCCATAGAATCCAAGATCTCTGACTCCGACCGAACGACGGCCTTGCAAGCGATGGGATATCCCGTCGTTTTGATGACCTATGGCCAGCTGGCCGACTCCGATGCCTTTCGCGTGGTGATGGAGCTCATCATGTCCTATCTCGATGCGCCGCTGAAAGACAAGACACCGCGGCAGCAGCAGCTCGAACGCCGGCTTCGTGAGGAGATATTTATCGATTGGTCGGGAATGTAGTCGTGCAGGTGGAAAACGGTCGCACGAACTAGAGCTTTGGGTGCGAAAAAGGCTTCAGTTTCGCCTTGGAAGGGCTATAAAATTGCAATCCAGAACTAGTTGTTTCGGAAAATCGACAGTCAACTTGGATGTGGTATACAGAGATCGATTTTTACCTACTAAAGCCCCTGATAAAGCTGTTTATCAGAGCAGGTGCGCTCAGTGATTTGGGTACGACTGTCGATTATCCGAAAAAACTTGTTCTGGATAGCATTTTAAAACCAGCCGGAGCAACGAAATCGGCCCCCGTTTCGTGAAAATGGGGGCCGAATGGGCTTCATGGTCTGCCTGACAGGCTTGGTGCCGGCGCTATTTGATCACGCGCACGCGATACATCGACGGAATCTGCTTGAGCGCCTCGATGGTGCTGCTGTCCAGGTGCTCGTCGGTGTCGAACATGGTGTAGGCGTTCTCGCCAGCGGACTCGTTGGTCATGCGCTGCACGTTGGCGTTGTCCTTGGCCAGGATGGCCGTGATCTGGCCGATCATGTTGGGCACGTTGGCGTGCAGGCAGGCGATGCGGCTCGCGGCGCGCGCCTTGCCCATGCTGCAGGCGGGGTAGTTGACGCTGTGCGCG
>DBFBKG010000108.1:0-3152 GCA_048203815.1 Collinsella sp.
ACCGTGGCCACCATCCACGGCCTGGACTGGCAGCGCGCCAAGTGGGGGAAGCTCGCCAGCACCTACATCAAGATGGGGGAGAAGGCCGCTGCCGCCAAGGCCGACGGCCTCATCGTCCTGTCCAAATCGGCCCAGTCCTACTTCGAGGGCGCCTACGGCCGCACGGCGACGTTCATCCCCAACGGTATCGAGCCAAAGCAGCCGAGGCCGGTTAATCGGATTAAGGAGAAGTGGGGGCTCGACGAGGGCTCCTACCTGCTGTACCTTGGCAGGCTCGTCCCAGAGAAGCGCCCCGAGCTCCTGATCGAGGCCTTCAAGGAGCTCGATACGGACAAGAGGCTCGTCATCGCCGGCGGCGGGTCGGACACCTCCGAGTACGAGGCTTCGCTGTGCGTGGCTGCGCAGGGCGACCCGCGCGTCCTCTTCACCGGGTTCGTCAACGGCGAGCCCTTGGCTGAGTTGTACTCCAACTGCTATGCCTACGTTCTGCCCTCCGACGTGGAGGGCATGCCCATGAGCCTGCTGGAGACCATGGCATACGGCCGCTGCTGCGTGACGAGCGACATCCCCGAGTGCGCGGATGTCCTCGCGGGCAACGGCGTGACGTTCGAGAAGGGAAGTGTCGATTCCCTGCGGTCCGCGCTGCGAGACCTGCTCGCGGACGCTGGCCACGCAGGCGTCCTCGGCGCTGCCGCCAAGGCGCATGTCGAGAAAACCTACAACTGGGACTCCGTCGTCGAGCGGACCCTTGCCGTCTACGGGGGTGATGTCCGATGAGGATCCTTCTCGTAAACAAGTTCCACTACCGCAAAGGCGGTGCGGAGACCTATTACCTCACCGTCGGATCCGAGCTGGAGCGCATGGGGCATGAGGTTGCCTATTTCTCCATGAGGCACCCTGACAACCTGTCCTGCGAGTGGGATAAGTACTTCGTGACGCAGCGAGAGTACAACAACGTCAAGAGCCCGCTCAAGGCGGCGCGTGACGGCATGGCGCTGATCTACTCGCCGGAGGCGAAGCGCAGCTTCCAGGCCCTCCGCGAGGAGTTCCGCCCCGATGTCGTCCACCTCAACAACGTGCACAGGCAGATCACGCTGTCCATTCTCGACGCCCCCTACCTGAGGGAGAACAAGGTCCCGGTCTTCTACACGGCCCACGATTACGTGACCGTCTGCCCAGGCTACCTCATGCTCGACGGCGGCGGGCGGGTATGCGACGCATGCCTCGAGGACGGGCGCTACCGCCACTGCATCGAGCGTCGTTGCGTGAAGGGCTCGCGCGCGAAGAGTGCGCTGGCGGCGATGGAGGCGTCCTTCAATAGGGCCCATAAGTCAAACCGAAGGATCGACAGGGTAATCGCTCCCTCCAGGTTCATGTGCTCTAAGCTCATCGAGGGCGGCTGGCCCGAGGACAAGGTCGTCTTCCTGCAGAACTTCGCCGACGACGCGATCCTCGACCGCGCGGCGAATGCCGGGGCGGATGCGACTGACAGGGAGAACCCCTATCTCCTGTTCTTCGGTCGGCTCTCTGTCGAGAAGGGCGTCGACACGCTGCTGAGGGCCTTCGATGCCGCCTTGCCGAGCCTTCCGCAGAACATGCGCTTGGTTATAGTCGGCGACGGTCCGGATGCCGCCGATTTCAAGGCGCTCGCGTCTTCGTTGGGCTGTGCATCTCGCATCGAGTTCGCCGGCTATCAGACCGGTGGGGCACTGCAAGCGTATGTGGAGAGGGCGTCTCTCGCCATCGCGAGTTCGATATGGCGGGAGAACATGCCGTACTCGATCGTGGAGGCTTTCGCTGCCGGTACTCCTGTCGTCGGAACGGATATCGGGGGAATCCCCGAGTTGGTCGATGAAGGAAAAACGGGATTCATTTGCGATCCCGGGGATGTTCAGTCGATGGCAGATGCCATCTCGCGCGGCACGAGTGCGTTCTTGGATCGGTCCGCTTACTCGATGCTGCAGCGCAACTGCCGCTCCTACGTCATGGAAAACTGCTCGCGCGAGAAGTTTATGAGCGATCTCGTGAACCTATATAAGGAGTCAATCGATGGCTAACGGCCATAACAGCATCAAGAGGATAGTGCATCGCTCCTGCGAGGAGATCGGCGCAACGTTCCGAATCGCCAGGGTTACGTCGTGGCCCGAGGCGATTAACACGTTTCGGGCGAAGCTCGATATCCAGGTCATGAGCCGCAACGGGTACAAGGAGCCGCCTGCAGTGAAGGAGCGGTTGCTGCGAAAGCACGAGACTGTTCTCAAATATCTCGAAAACCGCTTCGGCGATTTCTTCGAGTCATACGACTACGATATGCCGCTGCCCCCATCCGATCCCGCCCTCGAGGGGAAGATCTGGATGTGCTGGTGGCAGGGCGAGGAGAACGCACCCGAGATCGTGAGGGCGTGCATCGACTCCGTGCGCCGTAATGCTGGCGACCACGAGGTCATTGTTGTCACTGAAGAGAACCTCTCCGATTATGCCCATATCCCAGATTGGGTGCTCGAGAAGGTTAGTGCCGGCGTTATGTCGCGGACCCATTTATCCGATCTGTTGAGGCTCTCGTTATTGGCGGAGCATGGTGGACTATGGCTCGATGCCACTTTCTTCTGTGCGGGTCCAGTTGCAGTTTACTGTGATTTGCCGGTTTGGTCTATTAAGCGACCTGATTATCTGCATGCCTCGGTCGCCTGCTGCATGTTTGCTAATTACTCGCTTGGGTGCGACGCAGGTCATCGACGAGTATTCGCCACCTTGAGGGATTATTACTTAGAGTATTGGCGCAAGTGCGATGAATTGATCGATTACCTTTTAACTGATTACCTCATCGTTTTGGCCCAGCGTCACGACCCCTCAATTGCCGCTGCGTTTGCATCGATTGAACCAAATAATCCTCGATGCGACGATCTTATCTCGCTGCTGGACAAGCCTTTTGAGCAAATGGAATGGAGCTCGCTTAAAAGTGCCACTCGACTGTTCAAGCTTTCATGGAAGCAAGAATTTCCAAGTCAATCCAATGGAACTGAATCTTTTTATGGCGCTCTGGTTTGCGACGACTGTAGCTAGGATAGTGAGGAAGGAATTGTGGCTAATCCCCTTTTAAGCATAGTGGTTCCCATATACAACTCATCCGCGACAATTGAGGAATGTGTCGG
>DBFBKG010000109.1:0-27680 GCA_048203815.1 Collinsella sp.
GCTTTAAGACGGTCTCGACCATCGGCTTTGGTGACATTCCGGCCGAGACACCGGTCGCCCGTGCCATCACGGTCGTCCTGAGCGTTATTAGCATTTTTTACATCGCCATGCTCACGGGCGTGGCGGTGAGCTACTGCAATACGCTCATCAAGATGCGCCAAAAGGACACCATGGCGCGCTTTATGGACGATCTGGAGCATTTGGAAGAGCTCGATCGCGACGAGCTCGCCGATCTTTCGCGTCGTGTGCGCGAGTATCGTCGACGCCAGCGCTAGAACGGGCGCTGCGCGTCATGACGAGGGGGACTGAATATGAACATCACGGTATACCTGGGCGCCAGCGTTGGTAACGACCCAGCATTTCTGCCTGCGGTGCAAGAGCTGGGCAACTGGATTGGCTCCAACGGGCACGCGCTGGTATACGGCGGGTCCAAATCGGGCCTGATGGGCGCGCTCGCCGATAGCGTACTCGAGGCAGGTGGACACGTGACGGGTGTTGAGCCGAGCTTTTTTATAGAGGCCGAGTTTCAGCACGACGGCATCGATGGCCTCATCGTGACGAGCGATATGGCCGAGCGTAAGGACAAGATGATCGAGCTCGGTGATGCGTTCATCGCATTTCCGGGCGGCACGGGCACGCTCGAGGAGATTGCCGAGGTCATGTCCGCGGTGTCGTTGGGGCACCTGAGTGCTCCGTGCATCCTGTATAACCTTGACGGTTACTACAACGACCTCAAGGCGCTGCTCAAGCACATGATTGATAAAGGGCTTTCGAGCCCGAGGCGCCAGCACGGCATCTACTTTGCCGCCGATTTGCGCGAGATTGCTTCGATTATCAACGGATAAGTCTTGAGCCTGTCCCACTATGGCTTCCAATGGTGCCGTTTGCAGCGCGGATGGTTGGCTTGTCTGGGCAACGCTCGCTCTACAATAAAACGTAACTATGTCGACTTTGACCGTGGGAGGACCCGATGGACAACCTTGCCAAACCCACAAACCGCGTGCTGTTTTTAGTTAGCGTTTCCGTGACCGGTGCGTTCGCAGGTGCCGCGGTCTGGCTGTTCTTTTTTGCGATGGAGCACGGTATCGACTATCTGTGGACCGAGATCCCCCACATGCTGGGCGCGGCGTCGCCCGAACTCGCCAGCGGCCCGTTTGGCTTTCTGCCGTACCCGTTTTTTGTCTGCCTGCTGGGCGGCCTGTTAATCGGTCTGTACGAAAAGATGACAGGCACCAAGACCGATGACCTCAATCAGGTGATGGCTAAGGTCAAGCAAGACGGGCGCTACCCGTACGACAACCTGGGCCAGCTTTCGCTCGCGGCATTGCTGCCGCTGCTGTTTGGCGGAAGTATTGGACCGGAGGCTGGCCTGACCGGCGTCATCGCGGGTCTGTGCAGCTGGGTTGGCGACCGTATGCGTCGCTTTGGCGCCGAGTTTAGGGGGCTCACGCTGCCGGGCACCCAGGCCGCGCTGACGGCGCTCTTTACCGCGCCCGTCTTTGGCTTTGTGGCGCCGCTCGCCGGTAGCGCCGACGGCCAGGGCGAAGACGCCGACGATGGGTCCGCGTCCGGCGAGATCACCATCAAGCTGCCCAAGGCACAGAAGACTGTGGTCTACGGTATCGCGATCGCTGGCGGTCTGGGCACCTACCTGCTGCTTGGCCAACTTGTGGGCGGCGGCATGGGCATGCCCAGGTTCGAGGCCGCCGAGGTGGGCAACCTGGAGCTTGCCTGGCTCATCCCGCTGGCGTTGGTTGGCACCGTTTGCGGCTGGCTGTACTTTGTCTCGGAGCACGCGAGCGAGGCGCTGTCCCATGCAATAGGGGAGCGTCCTGTCGTCAAGGCCATGCTGGCTGGTCTGGCGCTCGCCATCTGCGGCACGGTCTTGCCCTACACCATGTTTGCCGGCGAGACCCAGGCCGATGTACTTATGGAGACCTACCTCACCATTCCCGCCGGCGTGCTTATCGCGACCGGTCTTGTTAAGGCCATGCTGACGCCCGCCCTCATCAACCTTGGTTGGCGCGGCGGCCACTTCTTCCCCGTTATCTTCTCGGGCGTAAGCCTGGGCTATGGCCTTGCCATCCTCACCGGCGCAGATCCGGTCTTTTGCGTCGCCGTCTGCATGGCATCGACGATGGGCGCCGTCATGCGCCAGCCTGTCATGGTTGTGGGCCTGCTGCTTATGTGTTTCCCACTCAAGGGTATCGTCTGCATGATTATCGCGGCCGTCATCGCCGCCGGCATCCCGCTGCCCAAGCCGCTGCGCAAGTAGCACGGTAGCGCGCAGTCAGTACAAACATCTCAAGTCCGGTGCGGGCGCTGTGTCACGGATTTGCGGGTGGACTGGATTTCGTTCGGTATCGGCGCTACTTCCAAATTGCAAGCGCGGCGGTGCCCAGTACGATGAGGGCGAGACCGATGACGCTGCGTCGTGAGAGTTTTTCGTTGAATGTCAGGCGCGCAAATAGTACTGATACGACAATCGATAGTTTGTCGATCTGCACCACGACGCTCACCTGGCCTGTGGCGATGGCGTAGTAATAGAGCAGCCACGATGCTCCGGTCGCAATGCCCGATGCCGCGAGAAATACGAGTTCGTAGCGGTCTACGTGCACGGCTTGGCCCATCTTGCCTTTAGCTGCCACGATTGCCCATGCCATAACCAGTACCACACAGGTACGGATTGCCGTGGCTAGGTTGGACTCGACGCCTTCGATGCCGACCTTGGCAAGGATGGACGTGAGCGCCGCGAACACGGCGGCGCCGAGGGCGTAAGCGAGCCAGGTCCGGTCTTGCTGCCGCTCGGGTCCGGCAGACTGCTTCTTCTCGATCATTAAAAACGTGCCGAGGGTGATGACAGCGGTTCCCACGAGCTTAACCGCAAGGTTGCTCGTCTCGCCAAAAAGCACGATGGCGATCAGTGCAGCGAGTACGGTGCTCATCTTGTCGACCGGTACGACCTTATTGACGTCTCCGATGCCCAACGCCTTAAAGTAACAGATCCACGAAGCACCGGTAGCGAGTCCCGAGAGGACGAGAAAGAGCCAGGATCTGGGTTCGATGCTGCCAATGGTTCCAATGGATCCAGAAATGCCCGCCATTGCCCAGGCGAAAACGAGCACCACGCAGGTGCGAATGGCCGTCGCGACATCGGAGTCGGTCTGCTTGATGCCGCATTTGGCCAGGACAGATGTGACGCCGGCAAAGAAAGCCGACACAAATGCTGCTGCGACCCACGACACGGGTGAAATGCCTCCCCAAAGAACGACCGCGCCAGATTTACGGCGCTCGTCCGATGATACCGTCCCGGCATGAAGCTTTGATATCGCTGTGGTGAGACAGGGGCCATAGTTCGAGAGGACATTTGGTTAAGGCTCGAATCGAAGGTGAATGGTTTTCCGCGAAGTGAACGAGTAAATCTGGACCCCTGGAACATGCACATTTTTTTTCGAACAAAACTGCAGGATTCTTAGACAAAAACCGCAGGAATTGAGTCCTTAAAAATGTCGATGCTACAGGGCGCTGTTTTTACTCGTTCACTTCTCGGAAAAGTATTCACCTTCGATATGCTGACGGTGTCTTTTTGGTTGCCAAGAACTAGACGGCCTGCTGTGAAGGGCGGTGGTGACGCTATGCCGCCTTGTTTCATTGAAAAAATAAGCGGGGTACCACCTAAGCTTTTTTAGCCGTCGATTACAGATCGCGCGCTCGATAGACCTTGGTGCTGACAGCGCAGCTGATTGCACATAGCGCGAGGGCCAGTACGGCAATTCCTGCGCACAGACCGCCAAGGACGGCAGGATCGGGATTCGCTCCGGCAATCGACATAAGCCAGTTGCTAATGGGGTTGGAAGAGCTCAGCATTGCCATGGTACCGCAGCCCATCAGGGCAAACAGGCCGACGGAAAGGCGCAGCGCCTCCATGTGTCCAAATTGAAAGAACAGCGGCTGAGCCAAAAACACCATCATGAGGGAGATGAGCATCGATGCGGCGGAGGCTATTGTGATCTCAAAGACGGTCTGTCCCGTCAAGGGAATGCCCGTGGGATCGAAGAACGGGAGGGCGATGATGTTCAAAAGCACGGCGGCGCATGCCATGACGGCCGAGAAAGCAATAATGCACAGGTAGCGTGCGCAGATGATGTCTTTGCGCGAGAACGGCAGCGTTGCTCGATAGCGCTCCCAGCCGTTTTGGTTATCGTAGCCAGCCAGTGAGTTCATGATTATGATGGGCGACATGGCGTTGACCGCGCAGGCGCCGGCGCTCATACCGGAATCGCCGTCCGATGCGTTGGCAAGGGTTAGCACGACGAAGATGAACAGGCCGACGCCCGCAATGCTCGGGATGAGCGTGCGAGCGATGGCGAGCTCGGACATAAAGGCGCGTTTCATTTCGAAGCCCCTTTCAGCGTGAGGCGCAGATAGTCGTCAATGGTTGCCCGATCGCAGGGAATCTCGGGAAAGGCCTCGAGCGTTTCGCGACGGTTGGGCACGAGCACGTCCACGCTGTAGGCGTGGCGGGCGGCATGGGCACCTTCGACGCAAGCCATAAGCTCGGCGGCCTGCGCTTGGGTGCAGTGGGCGATGCCGGCTCGGTCGGTAATGTCCTCGCGCGGCAGGTCAAACACAATCGAGCCGTTATCGATGCAGATGACGCGGTCGGCGGCGCGATCGAGGTCGGACGTAATGTGGCTCGAGAGCAGCACGCTGTGCTGGCCGTCGGCGACAAAAGCAAGCAGCTCATCGAGCAGTTCCTCGCGTGCCATGGGATCGAGGCCCGCGGTGGCTTCGTCCAAAACGAGCAGTTTGGCATTGTGGCTGAGTGCACAGGCAAGCTGCAGTTTCATGCCCATGCCGCGGGAGAGGTCCTTGACCTTTGTCTTGGGATCGAGGCCAAATCGGTCGATGAATCCGGCGAACGTTTTGCGGTCCCACGTGGGGTACGCCTGGCCTACGAGTGCCTCGATCTGGCCCACCTTGAGCGTTGAAGGGAAGGGGCATGTGTCCAGGACGAGACCGACGCGGGAGCGCAGGCAGCGCTGTGTCTCATCGGGCGCGTCGGCGCCACAGCGCTGCCCAAACAGGCGCACCTCGCCGGCATCGAGTTTGATAAGCCCAAGCGCGGCGCGAATGGTCGTCGTCTTGCCGGCGCCATTTGCGCCCACAAAGCCAACGATCTGGCCGGGCTCCACAGCGAGCGTGACATCGCGTAGTGAAAAGCGGTCGCTCACACGGCGTGAGATGCCTTTGAGTTCTAAAAGGTTTTGCATGGTATAGCCTTTCTTTCAGATGGCTACTGCATGGTTTCGGGGGCTACCAGGTCGAGCATCTCGTGCAGTTTGTCGCGCGTGACGCCCAGGGTTTCGGCTTGGCTCGCCGCTTTCGCAAGTAGCTCTTCGATATGGCAGAGCTGGTTTTCGCGCAAGAGTTCCTGGTTGCCCTCGGCGACAAAGCAGCCCTTGCCCTGCACGGTGCAGATAAACCCGAGTTGCTCTAGGTCGGCGTAGGCGCGCTTGGTGGTGATGACGCTCACGCCAAGATCGCTCGCGAGCGCACGGATGCTGGGGAGTTTGGCTCCCGCAGTGAGCGTGCCCGAAAGGATTTGAGCTTTGACCTGCGAGGATATCTGTTCGTAGATGGGCTTATCGCTCGAATTGGATAGGATGATGTCCACAGCGGCTCCTTAGCTGTTGGGCTACACGTGTATATAACCGGTAAGCACAGTATATATACACTATGCACAGTTATGCAAGAGCTAAATGTGGAATAGACCATCGGCGCCGCGCTTGCTCCAAAACAATCTCAATCTGTAACATCTGGGTCCGTTTTTGGTCGCCAGCTGTTACAGATTGAGATGTTATTTTCCCGCCTGCCTATTTGTCTCAATCTGTAACAGTAAGAGTCGATTTGCGCGGCTAGATGTTACAGAACGAGACATTGGCTGCCTGCCTTTCCGTTTATCTCGATTTGTAACAGCTAGACCCAATTTGGGCGGTCAGGTGTTACAGATTGAGATTGTGCCGGCGGACAAGTTCGTTTGTCTCAATCTGTAACATCTGGGTCCGTTTTGAGTCGCCTGCTGTTACAGATTGAGACAGTCTGCTGCAGAATACTTTCGATAACTAGCCGTTCACGTTCTGACTGATGAATTTGTCCTGATAGGCGCCCTAGAGCGAGATTTCGCGGCTACAATAGTGCGGTTACAACGACGTAATGCACTCAATGCAAGAAAGGATCCGCATGGCAAGCCTGTCGGATGAAATCTCGTCGCGCCGCACATTCGCGATCATCAGCCACCCGGACGCCGGTAAGACCACACTTACCGAGAAGCTGCTGCTCTATACCGGCAGCATCCAGACTGCCGGCTCGGTCAAGGGCAAGAGCTCGGCCAAGCATGCCGTCTCGGACTGGATGGACATCGAGAAGGAGCGCGGCATTTCCGTCACCTCCTCGGTGCTGCAGTTCACTTACAACGGCGCCTGCGTCAACATCCTCGATACCCCCGGCCACCAGGACTTCTCGGAGGATACCTACCGTACCCTTATGGCCGCTGACGCCGCAGTCATGGTCATCGACGGCGCCAAGGGCGTCGAGGCCCAGACCAAAAAGCTCTTTAAGGTCTGCACACTGCGTCACATTCCCATCTTCACCTTTGTGAACAAGCTCGACCACGAGGCTCGCGATCCGTTTGAGCTCATGGAAGAGATCGAGAATGTCCTGGGCATCAATACGTATCCCATGAACTGGCCGATCGGCAGCGGTCGCAACTTCCGTGGCGTGTTCGATCGTCAAACTCGTCGCGTCATTGCCTTTGAGGGCGACGGCCACGCCAACGCCACCAAGAAAGTCGCCGAGGTCGAGGCCGAGCTGGGCGATCCTTCCATGGACGAGCTCATCGGCGAGGAGAACCATAAGAACCTGATGGACGACATCGAGCTGCTCGATGGTGCCGGCGACGAGCTCGATTTGGATGCCGTGGCCTGCGGCAAGCTGAGCCCGGCGTTCTTTGGCTCGGCGCTTACCAACTTTGGCGTGGAGCCCTTCCTCAAGGAGTTCCTGCGTCTGGCCCCGACGCCGCGCGCCTATACCGATACGCTCACCAGCGAGCCGGTCGATCCCTGCCGCGACGACTTTAGCGGCTTTGTGTTTAAGATCCAGGCCAACATGGACAAGAACCACCGTGACCGCATCGCCTTTGTGCGCATTTGCTCGGGCAAGTTCGAGCGCGGCATGGACGCCTTCCACGTGCAGGGCAACCGCAAGCTCAAGCTTGCTACGGGCACGTCGATGATGGCCGACGATCGCGCCATCGTGGACGAGGCGTACGCGGGCGATATCGTGGGCCTGTTCGATCCGGGTGTCTTTAGCATCGGCGACACCGTGTGCTCCGGCAAGCGCCACGTGCAGTATCCGCAAATCCCGACGTTTGCCCCCGAGATGTTCGCTCGCATTACGCAGGTCGATACGCTCAAGCGCAAGCAGTTCGTTAAGGGTATGGAGGAGCTTGCCCAGGAGGGTGCCATCCAGATCTTCCGCGAGCTGGGCGCCGGCATGGAGAGCGTCATCGTGGGCGTGGTCGGCGTGCTGCAGTTTGAGGTGCTCGAGCGCCGTCTCAAGGCCGAGTACCGTGTTGAGGTCCGTCGCCAGCCGCTGCCCTATACGGACATTCGCTGGATCCAGAACGACCCCGATACCATCGATATCCCGGGCCTTTCGCTCACGCGCGACACGCTGCGCGTCGAGGACATGCGCGGCGGCAAGCTGCTGCTGTTTACGAGCCCGTGGAATGTGGACTGGGCAACCGACCACAACCCCGACCTTATCCTGTCGGAGTTTGGCAACGTGGCCTTTTAACGCATCGGCGCGGTGGCCCTGCGGGGCTGCCGCGCCGGTTGCTTGCCTGATGCCGTGTGAGCGGCTATCATACCCACCGTCGTCTCAAGACCGGGGCGTCCGAGCAGTTCGGGTCCGATATCCTGCTCGCTAAACCTAAAACCAAAGGAGTACATAATGATCAAGAAGGTCATGGAGGACTACAAGGTCCTGTTGCGGAGCATTCCCGCGGCAACGGTTTCGCTGTTTTTCGTGAGCGTCATCATGATGAACCTGCTGGCCAACAAAGAGCTTATCAGCTTGCCGTATCTGGCACTCGATTGCGGCTTTGTGGTGAGCTGGGTTTCGTTTTTGTGTCAGGACATGATTTGCAAGCGCTTTGGCGCCAAGGCATCTATCAAAATCTCTATCCTCGCACTGCTGGTCAACCTGGCCGTGAGCCTGTGCTTTTGGGCATGCTCGCTCACGCCCGGCATGTGGGGTGCCTACTACGACACGGGCATGATCGAGGTCAACACCGCCCTTAACGCCACCATCGGCGGCACCTGGTACGTGGTGCTGGGCTCTTCGCTGGCAATGCTCGTTTCTGCCGTGGTTAACTCCACGCTCAACCAGTCGCTCGGCCGTATGCTCAAAAAGAATAACTTTGCGAGCTTTGCCTTCCGCTCCTATGTGTCTACGGGTGTTGGCCAGTTTATCGACAACTTGGTCTTTGCCATTGTGGTGAGCCATACGTTCTTTGGTTGGACCTGGGTGCAGGTCCTTATGTGCTCGCTGACCGGCGCTGTTGCCGAGCTGCTGTGCGAGGTCTTCCTGAGCCCCGTGGGCTACAAGGTCGTGCGCGGCTGGGAGCGCGAGAATGTGGGTTCCGAGTACCTCGAGCGCCACGCAACCGCCTAGGGAGCAAGTATGCGGGTTTTGATCACGGGCGCTTCGGGCGGTATTGGAGCCGCGTGCGTTCAGCGCTTTTTGGACGAGGGCCACGAGGTCGTGGGCTTTGATCTGCTGCCGGCGGCGATCGAACACGAGCGCTACCGCCATCTGATCGTTGATGTCCGCGAGCCTGACTCGTTTCCAGGCGACCTTGAACCCCAGGCAATCGTGAACGTTGCTGGTACGCAGGATTCGGCCGACGATATTGCTGCCAACCTGCGTGGCACCATCAACGTGACCGAGCACTACGCCTTTGTGGGGGAGGGGCTTGCCGCCAAGCCGACACTGGCTATCAAATCCGTGGTCAATGTGGGGTCGGCGAGCGGACATACGGGATCGGAGTTTCCCGCCTATGCCGCCAGCAAGGGTGGCGTTATCGCCTACACCAAGAACCTTGCAAACCGTCTGGCGCCGCAGGCCATCGCCAACAGTGTGGACCCGGGTGGCGTTATCACGCCGCTCAACCGTTGTGTGATGGAAGACGAGCACCTGTGGAACCAGATTATGGAGCTCACGCCGCTTAAGCGCTGGGCCACTGCCCAAGAGATCGCCGAGTGGATCTACTTTGTGGGCGTGACCAACCGGTTTATGACCGGACAGAGTCTGCTGATCGATGGTGGCGAGGCCGGCCGCACCCAGTTTATCTGGCCCGAGTAACAAAACGCGCCCGATGGCAAGATTGCCGTCGGGCGCGTTTTTGATGTATCGATTTTTAGCCGAGGCAAGTCCAGTTGACGGGGGTCGAGCCGTGCTGCTCGAGTAGCCGATTGGCTGCCGAGAAGGGGCGCGATCCCATAAAAGCGGGGAGTTCTGCCGTGGCACGGTTGGCCGAAAGCGGCGAGGGGTGCGTGGAGGCCAGGCAGAACTTGCCGGTTGCCTTGCCCGCGCCGGTCGTGGCGAGCTTGCCTTCGACCATCTGCTGGGCAAAGCGGCCCCATGCCAAAAAGACGACCGGCTGGGGCAGCTGGCAGCAGCGTTCGATAACGTAGTCGGTGAGCGCGCTCCAGCCCAGCTTGGCGTGCGAATTCGCGGCATGCTCGCGCACGGTGAGCGTAGTGTTGAGGAGCAGGACGCCCTGCAGTGCCCATGGCGTTAGATCTCCCGTGGCGGGAATGGGGCAGCCCAGATCGGCTTTGAGCTCCTTATAGATGTTGCGCAGGCTCGGCGGCAACTTGGTTTGCGTCGCTGGGACCGAGAACGACAATCCCATGGCCTGGTTGGGTTCGTGATAGGGATCTTGACCCGAGATGACAACCTTGACCTTGTCGGCCGGCGTGTAGGCGAGGGCATTGAGGATGTCGTCTTGTGCCGGGTAGATAGTCTGCTCGGCACGCAAAAGGGCGATGCGCTCGAGCAGCTGGTTCGTAGTGTCACGTACCGGCTGCGGCGCATCGCCCAACCAAGTTGCTATGTTGCGGTCGCGGGTTGCGGTGTCCATGGGGCTCCTTTATGGCAGATGCTCTGTTGGCATCTATTGTAAAGGCGCACCGGTGACCTTTATGCCGCGGCTGCATAAGGAGTGGGGTCTACGAGACGTGCTCGGGCGCTTCTGCCATACGGGCCTGTCCATGTGCGCGAAGGTGCGGAAGCTCGACGGTTGCCACCATGACGCCGGTGAGGATGAGGGCGGCGCCAAAGAAGGCGATGGGGCTGAGGACCTCGCCGACCAGGAAGAACGAGAAGACGGCGGAGCATACCGGCTCGAGCGAGAAGGCGAAGCCGGTGGTCTCGGCAGGCACGTGGGGCTGCACGAGCGTTTGGGTGATAAAGCCATAGGCAGAGCAGATGAGTGCGAGCGCGACGACAACGACAATCTCGCTAGGCGTGCCGGGAAGCGTGAAACCGCCAAAGGTGAATGCGGCGATACCCGAGAATAAGCCGCCGAAGCCCAGCTGCCAAACGCCCAGAGCAAGCGGATCGACTTCCTCGACAAAGCGCTTGGCCACGATAATGTGGCTGGCATAGATAAAAGCCGAGAGCAGCATGATGATTGCGCCGGGATTCAGGCTGGTAAAGTCGGCGCCCGAGAGCAGCAGCATGCCGCAGGTGACGATGGCGGTGCCGACGAGCACCTTGCGCTCGGGGGCGCGACGCAGCAGGGCTGCGTTGGCAAACGGCACGATTACGACTGTCAGGCTCTGCAAAAAGCCGGCGGTGGAGGCGGAGGTGAGGCTGGAGCCCAGGCACATGCACGTGAGCTCGGTTGCCATGATGGCACCGATGATGGCGGCGCGAACCATAAGGTCGCGGTTGATGCGAAACGCGTGCTTGTGGAAGAGCAGCAGACAGGCCGCAAAGGCGATGATGCAGCGCAGCGCAACGATGCTCGTGGCGTTCATGCTGTCCATGCCGATCTTCATGAGGGGGTACGAAAAGCCCCATGCGACGGGAACAGAAAATGAGAGCGCGATTGCTTTTTTGCGATCCATGGGACTCCTTTTGTTACAGAACGGTTTCGCAAAAAGGATTCTGCTCCCAGATGTGGATGTAGTAAAGCGAATGTATCTTCAGTATGATTAAGAAATGCTAATGTTGGCGGGAAAAGTCCTGGCAAAACGTTTTACAGCTACATCGATGTGGAGGCGCGATGGCATCGCGGTATCAGATTGTATGTATGGTGGTCGATTGCGGCAGTCTTAAGGGCGCGGCGGACGAGCTGGGCTATACGCAAAGTGCGGTGAGCCAGGCCGTCAAGGCGCTCGAGCGTGAGCTGGGCACCACGCTTATCGAGCGCGGAAAGCAGGGCGTCTCGCTTACGCGCGACGGCAAGCAGTATCTGCCGTACCTGCGCCAGATTGTGACTGCCGAGGCCGAGCTCGAGGGCAAGCGCCAGGAGCTGCTGGGGCTTTCGTCGACAGATATTCGCATCGCGACGTTTACCAACGTGAGTCGTACCGTGCTGCCGCGCGTGATCCGCGATTTTGGTGCGCTGCACCCGGGCGTACGCTTCACCCTCAAGCAGGGCGATTACACGCGCAACGCTCAATGGGTGCACGATGGCGTGGTTGATTTTTGTTTTACGGCACGCGGATTTACCGCTGGGCTCGAGAAGCGCGTCGTCTATCACGACGAGTTGGTGGCATTGTTGCCGGCCGCGCATCCGCTGGCGGCAAAGGAAAAGGTGACGCTCGCCGATCTGGCGTCCGAGCCGTTTGTGCTGCTGGATGAGGGCGAACAGAGCCTGGTGCTCGATGCATTTGCGGCGCATGGACTGTCGCCACACGTGACGAGCGAGGTAACCGACGACTACACCATCATGGCGATGGTGGAGGAGGGCCTAGGCGTGAGCATGCTCTACCGCCGTACTGTGGAGGGCATGCGGGCCGATATTCGCGTACGTCCCATCGTGCATGCCCCCTCGCGCGACGTGGTGGCCGCCTGGCGCAGCTGGGACACCATGCCCATCGCCACGAGGCGCTTTATCGACTATATGAGCTCGCATGTTGTCAATTAATGGCTGGTGTGGCGTTGAGTGCGGTGTTTAGTGGGCTGTCGCTTTGGCTTGGGTGGCGCGATAGGTGCGTGCCGGGTGGCAGAGTAGCACCGCCACGACCATAAAGAACGCCGTGGTGCCCAGGCTGATGGGGTAGACCATCATGATGTTCGCAAAGGTGCGGAAGTGCGGGAACACGCAGAACACCCAATAGAAGCGGATGCCGCAGACGCAGATCATGGTGATGAGGGCGGGCGTGAGCGAGATACCAAAGCCGCGTAGGTAGCCGGACATGTTTTCGTAGAACATGCTAAAGGCGTACGCCGGGAAGATCGAACACACGCGGATATAGCCGATCGAGACGATGTTGGGATCGCTGTTGAACAGCGACAAGATCTCGCGTCCCAGGCCGACAATAACGATGATCGTGGTGAGTGCAACGATACCGCCTTCGACCAGGCAGACCTTGAGCGTTTTGGTGCAGCGGTCGATCTGGCGGGCACCGTGGTTTTGTCCCACAAAGGTGGTGCAAGCCTGGCTAAAGCTGTTGAGCAGGTTGTAGCATACGTACTCCAAGCTCATAGCGGCGCTCGATGCCGCCATGACCTCGGTGCCCAGGCTGTTGATAGCAGACTGGATGATGATGTTGGCGACGGCAAAGACGGCGCTCTGGATGCCGGCGGGCAGGCCGATCTTGACGATGCGCTTGAGGGCGACGGGGTCGATAGCCAGGTCGCGCGGGGTGACGCGGACGACGGAGTCGGTCTTGAGCAGACGGATAAAGAGCGTGGCGGCGCTGACAGTGTAGGCGATAGCGGTGGCGATGGCGACGCCCGCGACGCCCCAGTGGAGTATGGGGACAAAGATGAGATCCAGGCCAATGTTGAGGACGGTGGACACGGCAAGTGCCTGCAGCGGCATGCGGGTGATGCCGACGGAGCGGAAGATCGCGGCCTCAAAGTTGTAGAGCAAGATCGAGGGCATGCTCAGCAAAAAGACGCGCAGGTAGAGCGAAGCGAGCGGCATGGTTTCGGCGGGAACATTGAGCGCGGCGAGCATGGGCTCGGCAAAGATCTCGCCCAGCGCAATGACGACAAAGCCCACGAGCGCCATTAAAATCGAGGTATGGACGGCGCGTTTGACCATGTTCTGATCGTTGCGGCCGATAGCGTTGGCGATGACCACGTTAGAGCCAAGCGACATGCCAATAAACAAGTTGAGCATAAGACTGGTAAGCGGAACATTGGAGCCGACCGCCGCCATGGCGAGGGTTCCCTGGTCACCCGAGAAGTTACCGATAATGACCGTGGCGATGAGGTTCGACAGCTGCTCCAAGATGCTCGTGGCGGCCACGGGGAAGGCGAACAGGGGAATATTGCGCCACAGCGAGCCGGTTGTCATGTCAATGTGCTTAGATGCGGTATCAGCCATACGCTCTCAATCTCTAACATGCTCTTTCGTGCTTATTTGCGCAGACGATGATACTCCTAATCGACTAGTCATTGGGGACGTTCTTAAACGACTAGTCATTTAAGAACGTCCCCAATGACTAGGTGGGGAAGGCGTGCGACAATGGTGGGCGTTGTGTTGTTCGCGCTAAGGAGTTGCCATGTTGTTGTGTCCCGTTTGCCATGAGCCGTTGGCGGACAATGAGCGCGGTGCTGCATGCGCGGGCGGACACCGGTTTGACCGTGCGCGCGAGGGCTATCTATACCTCCTACGCTCGTCCAAGAGCGGCGATTCCATGGGCGATCCCAAGTCGCAGGCGCGCAGCCGACGTGACTTTCTGAACCGCGGCTACTATGCGCCGTTGCGCGATGCGATGGTTGAGCTGGTGCGCGAGCGGGTGTCTGGACGTGCCGCGTCTACGAACTGTCCCATGACGTTGCTCGATATTTGCTGTGGCGAGGGCTACTACACCAGCGCCATGGGCGCGGTGCCGGGCGTGGACGCTTACGGGTTTGATTTGGGCAAAGAAATGGTGCGCCTGGCCGCCAAGCGCGGCGATGCGACCTACTTCGTGGCCAACATGAAGGACATCCCCGTGGCCGATGGCGCCTTCGATATGGTGACCGAGCTCTTTGCTCCCTTTAACGAGCGTGAGTTTGCCCGCGTACTGGCGCCAGAGGGCTCACTCTATACCGTGGTGCCGGGTGCCCGTCACCTGTTTGGGCTTAAGGAAGTGCTCTACGACACGCCATATCTTAATGACGAGAAGCTGCCGCAGACCACCGAACTCGAGTTGGTCGGAACGCGGCGGGTGTCTGCGAACATTACGCTCCAAACCCAGGCCGACATCGAGGCGGTGTTCCAGATGACGCCGTACTACTACCGCACGCGCCCTGCCGATAAAGAGCGCCTGGCAAACTTGGACACCCTTCAAACCGACATCGACTTCATCATCGCTGAGTACTGCCACAGCTAACAACCTGCCAAAAAGGGACAGGTTTGTTTTGGTAGGTTTTGTCTGGGCAAACGTAAAGGGCCGACCGCGGAGATGCGCGATCGGCCCTTTTTAGTTGCTTGGCTGCAGAGCTTATGAGAAGCGAGCGCTTACAGGCGGTCCTTGTTCTCGGCCTTAACGGCGTGCGCCTGCTGAACAAAGAACAGGTCGTACACCACGATGACAAAGGCGACGATATTGACGGAGCTGCCGCCGAGCGCGGGAAGCGTGAGCGCGGCCTGGAAGAGCGTGGCTGCCGCGGCGACGATGCCGAGCTTAAACGCGCCATCCACCTGCGAAGGCTTGTTGGCGCCCTTGATACCCGCAACACCTGCGGCAAGGTCGACAAGGCCCTTGGCGACCAGCACGACCGCGGCGAGCATGGCGTTCGACCCGTACGTGGAATCGAGGTTGCCGGTCGCGATGCCGGCGATTCCAATGACGAGACTGGCGATGCCCAGAACAAAATAAATCAGGGCAAGGATTTTGAGTGTCTTGCGAGCGGCGCTCATAGCTGGTCCTTTCGATGCGGGCGCGGAGAATCTGTCGCACCCAGGTTGCGGCACATATCGTGAAGCACATTGTAGTTCAACGGGGCGATGCATGCGTTTGAAAGCGTCTCTTGCCTATACGGTTCAACCTTTCAAAAAGGAAAGCTGGACGTAAGCCAAATCGATGGCAGCCCATGTGCGGCGCTGCGATGATGAGGCCGTAACAAGGAGCTGGTCTCAAGGAGGAGTCATGATGTACGGAGCAGGGCAAGTGCGTGAGCCGCGGTCGTTGGGAAGGCGCATGGGTGATTCTGTGATCGCTGCCGTGTGCACGGGATTGATGGCGGTGCTTTGCATTGCGATGCTGTGGACCATGTCGCATGTGGGACAATAGCGAACGGTTGGGTGCCGACACAAACGGCGCTCACGTGTTCGTTTTGCTTGCTAAGGAGTGCCCATGGGCGTCGTCGATCCCTTTTCTGTTGCTCGGGCCGCGGGGCTTGAGCTGATCGGGAAGTCCGAGGGTCTCACGCTCACCGACGGCACGATGGAGCTGTGTGCCGATTTTACCCGCATGCTTCCGCGGCTCAAGCGGGGCCGTCTGCAGCAAGAGCTGTTGGTAAAGGCTGCGCGCACAAAAGGCATCGAGCAACCATGGGCGATTGATGCCACGGCGGGCTTTGGCGAGGATTCGCTGCTGCTGGCGGCCGCGGGCTTTACCGTCGATCTGTATGAGCAGGATTGCGTGATCGCGGCGCTCCTCAAGGATGCTTTGGATCGCGCGGCAGATGAACCGGCGCTTGCGACAGCCGTGGCGCGCATGCGCTTGCATGCGGGCGAGGACAGCATTGCCGGCCTTCGCCATACAGCTGAGTTGATCGGGCGGGGCGAGCTTGCCGCCCCCGACGTGGTATATCTGGATCCCATGTTTCCCGAACGCACCAAGAGCGCGGCGGTGAAAAAGAAGTTCCAACTCTTGCACCATCTGGAGCAGCCGTGCGCCGATGAGGAGACGCTGGTCGAAGCTGCGCTTGCGGCGCGCCCGCGCAAGGTCGTTATCAAGCGGCCGGTGAAGGGGCCGCTGCTTGCCGGCGTTAAGCCGAGCCATCAACTTGCGGGCAAGGCCGTTCGCTACGATGTTTTGGTGCCGCCGCGCCCGTAGCTTGCGCGCGATAGCTGGCGCTCCGTCAGTGTCGTGCCGAAGCGGCGCCTATTTCCAAGGGTGCGACGTCAGGTGCCATCCGCCGCAGTATTCACATTTGTAGCAGGCTAAGCCGTGCCGCCCGCGGTTTTCGCAGTCGGCCATAACGGCCTCGGCCTCGGCGCGCGTGTCGTAACGGTTTTTGCGTTCGCACGACTTGTAGCGCCAGGCTTCATTGCGCTCGGCGTTCAGGGCGTCGCGGCGCTCGTCTTCGCGCGCAAACAGGTCGCCCATATCGCCGCCGGTGGCAGCGCCCAAAAACTCGCTTTTGGCCTTTGACCAGGCGGCTCGCTTTTTGCTTCCCATCTGCTTCGCGCCCCTCTTCAAACGCTGGTATCATTGCTCAATCAAAGTGATACCAATAAACGTGAGGCCGCCGCGTGATGATCAGAAAAACCCTCGATACCGACATTCCCGCTGTCATGGCTATCTACGACGCTGCCCGCGCCTTTATGCGCGCACATGGCAACGCCACGCAGTGGCCCGAGGGCACGCCTTCTGCCGAGCAGCTGGCTGCCGATATCGCCGCCGATGGCAGCTATGTGTGCGAAGTCGACGGCCGCGTGGTGGCGACGTTTGCCTTTTTGCCGGGCCCGGACGAGTGCTATGACGTCATTGAGGATGGTCAATGGCGCAGCGACGCTCCGTACGCCGTGCTGCATCGCGTGGCGTCCGATGGCACCGTGCACGGCATCGCGGCTGCGATGTTTGCCTTTGCCAAGGAACGTATCGACCATCTGCGTATCGACACGCACCAAGACAACCTGCCTATGCAGGGCGCCATCGCCAAGGCCGGGTTTAAGCGCGCCGGTATCGTATATGTGTCGGACGGTACGCCGCGCGTCGCGTTTGATTGGCTGCGCGAGACATAAGAGCGGGGACGCGTATCAACAATTTGCACGAACGAAAATGGCCCCGGGTGGGGTCATTTTCGTTCGCTGCGCTGTTTTGCGAGCCGGCTTTCGCAAGGCGCGAACCTACGAAAATCGCCGCGCGGCAACGCGGGGCGATGAGCTCGGTCGGGGGATAGGGCCCGCTTCGCCCGCCGGCCCGTAAATTGTATCATCCAGTGTGGAGCGTGAGTGCCCGTTGCCGCGTGCGATGGGCTTGTAATAAGAGGAGAGCCATGTCGAAGCAAGCGGTCGTTGGAATCTTGGCGCATGTCGATGCCGGCAAGACCACGCTGGCCGAGGCCATGCTGTTCAACGCGGGTCGCATTCGCAAGCGCGGCCGCGTGGACGATGGCGATTCGCATCTGGATACGAACGAGATCGAGCGCGAACGTGGCATCACGATTTTCTCGTCGCAAGCCGTGCTCGACCATGGCGATACCCACGTCATGCTCGTGGATGCGCCGGGGCATGTCGATTTTTCTGCTGAGGCGGAGCGCACGCTGCGCGCACTCGACTATGCGATTTTGGTTGTGGGTGCCAACGATGGCGTGCAAGGGCACACCGAAACCCTGTGGCGACTGCTTGCGCGCTATGACATTCCGACATTCATCTATATCAACAAAATCGATTTGGAGAATCCCGGCCGCGATGCTTTGCTGGCACAGCTTGGGCAGCGTCTTTCCGAGGGCTGCCTGGATGCCGGCGAACTGTTGGCGGGCGAGGCCGTTCAGGAGGACGCTGCTGCGTTGGACGAAGCAGCGCTCGAGGAGTTTCTTGAAGCGGGTGAGCTTTCCGTCGCAACGCTGTCGCGCATGGTTGCCGAGCGCAAGCTCTTTCCCTGTTTTGCCGGCTCGGCGCTCAAGGACCAAGGCGTGGACGAACTGCTGGATGGAATATGCGCGTTGATGCGCGAACAGGCATGGTGCCCGGAGTTTGCCGCGCGCGTCTATCGTGTCAGCCGTGGGGATCGCGGTGAGCGCTTGGCTTGGGTTAAAGTGACCGGCGGCACGCTGCATGCCAAACAGGTGATCAACGGACGCTCCGGTGCCGAGGCATGGGAGCAGAAGGTCGATCAGGTACGCATTTATAACGGCGAAAAGTATGAGCTTGCCCAAGAAGTTGCTGCTGGCGGTATTTGTGCCGTGACGGGTCTTGCGCACGTTCGCCCGGGGGACGCCCTGGGCGCGGAGACCGCGGGCGATGCGCCCGTCATTGCGCCTGTCCTCACCTATACGGTGCTTCCGGGCGAACACGATGTCCATGCGGTGTTCAAAGCACTGACTGAGTTGGCGGACGAAGATCCCATGCTCGGCGTAAGCTGGAATACGCATCTCGAGCAGATTCACCTGCAGCTGATGGGCGCCGTGCAACTCGAGGTCGTGCAGCGGGTGTTGGCAGATCGTTTTGGCCTTTCGATTGCGTTTGAGCCCGGCGGCATTCTCTATAAGGAGACTATTTCGCAGCCGGTCGAGGGCGTGGGCCACTTTGAGCCACTGCGCCACTATGCCGAGGTGCATCTGCGCTTGGAGCCGCTGCCAGCGGGTTCGGGCGTGCAGTTTGGCACCGTTACCTCGACCGACGAGCTCGATCTTAACTGGCAGCGTCTGGCGCTCACCAACGCCATGGAGCGCGATCACCTGGGCGTGCTGACCGGCTCGCCCGTCACCGATGTGCGCATTACGCTCACGGGCGGCCGTGCGCATGCCAAACACACCGAGGGCGGCGATTTTCGCCAGGCCACGTACCGCGCGATTCGCCAGGGTTTGATGCAGGCGCGCGAGGCCGGCACAGACGTGCTGCTGGAGCCGTGGTACCACTTTGAGCTCGAGGTGCCGGGGGAGTGTGTGGGCCGGGCGCTCTCGGATGCCACGCGCATGGGTGCCGAGTACGAGCCGCCGACGATGGCGGGAGACCGGGCGAAGCTTGTGGGTCGCGTGCCGGCATCCGAGGTGCAGGATTACGCGCTGGAGGTGGCTGCCTACACGAGTGGCCGTGGTCATCTATACCTAGAGTTCGCCGGCTATGCGTCTTGCCATGATGCCGAGCGCGTCATCGAGACGGCCGCCTATGAGCCCGAGGCTGATCTGCCCAACACGCCCGATTCGGTCTTTTGCTCTCACGGCGCTGGCTACACCGTCAAGTGGTATGACGTCCCCGAGGCAGCCCACGTAAAGGTCGATCCCTCCACCTTCTGCCCCTGGCGAGCAGCAGACGCCGAGTTTTTCGGCCACATGTGACAAAGGGGCATCTCCTTTGTCAGATGCTATTGGTATAACTCGGTACAAGTTGGTATAACTATTACCAGGGTTTGCCAATCCGAGGAGGCCGACATGAATCCAAATCCCTTTAAGCCAACGGCAGGCAAGCGGCCTCCGATGCTCATCGGTCGAGAGTCGGTCATCGAAGATTTTGAGGAAGGACTCGACAACGGAGCCGGAGCGCCGGGTAGGCTCATGCTCATTACGGGAAACCGCGGCTGCGGCAAAACGGTTCTCCTGCGGGAGCTGCAACGTCTAGCCAGCGAGCGCGGATGGGCGGTTATCTCCGATTCCGCTTCGCTTGGCTTATGCGACCGCTTGGCCGACGCGCTTCGCTCGAATAAACCCGTTGTGACGTCAATGGAGTTCGGGCCGTCGTTTGGCCGGATGTCGGTCGAGGCGGCGCGAGCAAAGGGCGAGACGTTGCGAGGGCTGGTCAACGAGCGCCTCAAGAAGCTCGGTCCAGGCAAGGGCATACTGTTTGCGATTGACGAGGCTCAATCTGCGTCTATCGAGGAGCTGGCGGCTCTTGCCGTTCTCTATCAGCAGGTGCTCGGAGACCAGGATGCCACGGGCTTGTCCGATAGCGACCAGCGCGGCCTTGCGCTTGTTTTTGCCGGCTTACCCAGTATGGTTGACGATCTGCTCGAAGAGCCGAGCGTGGCGTTTTTGCGGCGTGCCCAGCAGCGTACGCTGGGGGCGATATCTTTGCCCAAGGTGCGCGATTCGTATATCCAGACGGTCAAAGACGCTGGTCTTTACGTTGACGCGGAGACGGCGGACCTTGCGGCGCGCAAAAGCATGGGGCATCCCTATATGGTTCAGCTGGTGGGCTATTACATGTGGCGGTCTGCTGTCCGGCGTGGCTCGCAGGTCATCGAAAGGCGCGATGTCGAGGCTGGCTACGCCGATGCCGTCTCCGAGTTCTATGAAGCGGTCGACGCTCCCTTGTATTACGGGTTGCGCAGTCCGCAGCGCCTCTTTATCGAGGCCATGGCGGCTGACGAGGGCAAACCGACGCGAATGGCGGATATCATTGAGCGTTGCGATCGCACCCAAAGCTGGGCGAGCAAATATCGCGCAAGCCTGATTCGCGAGCGCGTCATCGAGGCTGCCGGATACGGCCTCGTCCGGTTTACCGTGCCCATGCTGGGCGAGTATATCCGTGACCGCATTTTATGGCACGAGTAGGGTGATAAAGGTGACGGAACAGAGGATGAGCCCGCAGGCTATCGAGGTACGTGGCGCACGTGTCCATAACCTTAAGGACATCGATATCGATATTCCGCTGGGAAAGCTGGTGGGTATTGCCGGCGTATCGGGTTCGGGCAAGAGTTCGCTGGCGCTGGGGGTTCTTTATGCCGAGGGCTCGCGTCGCTACTTGGAAGCACTCAGCACCTATACTCGACGTCGCCTGACGCAGGCCGAACACGCCCAGGTGGACGAGGTGCTGCACGTGCCGGCGGCGCTCGCGCTGCACCAGCGTCCGAGCGTGCCGGGCGTGCGCTCCACCTTTGGCACCATGACCGAGCTCAACAACAGCCTGCGCCTGCTCTTTAGCCGCTGCGCCCATCACGTATGCCCGCATTGCGGGGCGCGCGTGGAGCCGAGCCTTAACGTGGCTGCGGGCCTGTCGCTCACGTGTCCGACATGCGGCCGCGAGTTCTACGCGCCGAGTGCCGAGGACCTTGCCTTTAACAGTGGCGGTGCATGCCCCACCTGTGGCGGCACCGGTGTCATGCGCGAGGTGGACGAGGCGAGCCTGGTGCCCGACGAGTCAAAGACCATCAACGAAGGCGCAGTGCTTCCTTGGGGCACGCTCATGTGGGATCTGATGAAGCAGGTGGCCGGCGAGATGGGCGTGCGCACCGATGTGCCGTTTAACCAGCTCTCGCCTCAAGAGCGCGACATCGTGTTCCATGGTCCGGCGGTTAAAAAGCACATTCTCTACGTTCCCAAAAACGGCGAGGGCGCCACGCCGCTCGACTTTACCTATTACAACGCCGTCTATACCGTCGAGAATGCGCTCGCCAAGGTTAAGGACGATAAGGGTTTAAAACGCGTTGCGCGCTTTTTGCGCGAGGGCCCATGCCGCGATTGCGGCGGCACGCGTCTCTCCGAGGCCGCACGCCAGCCTCAAGTGCGCGATATCAGTCTGGCGCAGGCCGCGGCCATGACGCTGGGCGAGGCGATTGAGTGGGTGCGCGGGGTGCCCGCATCCTTGCCGGCCGAGATGCAGCCCATGGCGACGGATATCTGCGATTCATTTTTGAGCGCGGCCCGTCGTCTGGTCGACCTGGGTCTCGATTACCTTTCACTCGATCGCGCCGGTGCCACGCTCTCCACGGGTGAGCGCCAGCGCGTACAGCTTGCTCGCGTGGTGCGCAACCGATCGACAGGCGTGCTTTATGTG
Organism: Collinsella sp.; assembly: GCA_048203815.1. Lineage (GTDB taxonomy): Bacteria > Actinomycetota > Coriobacteriia > Coriobacteriales > Coriobacteriaceae > Collinsella. Next base: position 21,902 of record DBFBKG010000109.1, read on the forward strand.
CTGGACGAGCCTTCGATTGGCCTGCATCCTGCCAATGTCGACGGCTTGGTGGGCGTGATGCGCGATCTGGTGGATGACGGCAACACCGTGGTCGTTGTCGACCACGATACGCGCGTACTGGCGGAAGCCGACTATCTGGTCGAGATGGGCCCCGTTGCCGGAGCAGGCGGCGGCAGTGTAATCGCCGCTGGTACGGTAGACGAGGTCGAACAATCGCAAAGCAGCCGCATCGCCCCGTTTTTGCGCGCAGAGCCCAAGCGCTTGCGCCCACAGGTGACTGACGACGAAATGTTCGATCAGGGCCATATCCGCATGGCGACCGATACCATCCATACCGTCAAACCGCTCGAAGTCGATATCCCGCGCGGCCGTCTCGTTGCGGTGACGGGCGTTTCGGGTTCGGGCAAGACGACGTTGGTGCTTGAGACGCTCATCCCGGCGCTCAAGGCGCAGGCAGCCGGCGAGCGCCTGCCGGGACACGTGCGTTGGGTCGATGCCGAAGGTATTGCCCGCGCAAACCTGATTGACGCTACGCCCATCGGCGCCAACGTGCGCTCGACGGTGGCGACCTATGCCGACATCCATGATGAGCTGCGCCGCGCCTTCGCCCGCACGCCAGAGGCCAAGGCAGCCGGTTACAAGGCGGGTGCCTTTAGCTACAACACTGGCGCCTTGCGGTGCCCTACGTGCGATGGCACGGGCTCGATATCGCTCGACGTGCAGTTTTTGCCCGACGTCGAGATCGTCTGCCCGGCATGTCGCGGTTCGCGTTATGCAGACGTGGCTTCGCGTATCCATCGCGAGGGCAAGGACGGGAGCTTGCTGACGTTGCCGCAGCTCATGGACATGAGTGTGGACGAGGCCATCGACGCCACGGTGGGACTCAAGAAGGTTCAGGTACGCTTGCAGACCTTGCACGACCTGGGCCTGGGTTATCTCACCTTGGGTGAGCCCACGCCGGCGCTCTCGGGCGGCGAGGCACAACGCCTTAAGCTCGCGAGCGAGATGGGCCGCGTGCAGGACGATGCCGTATTTGTGTTCGACGAGCCCACGATTGGCCTGCATCCGCTCGATGTCCAGGTGCTGTTGAACGTGTTTGACGGTCTCGTTGCCAAGGGTGCCACGGTTATCGTGATCGAACACGATCTCGACCTTATCCGCAATGCCGATTACGTGATCGACATGGGCCCGGGCGGTGGCGACGCGGGCGGGCAAATCGTCTGCACCGGTACGCCGGGCGACATCGCGGCCTGCTCCAAGAGCATTACCGGACGCTACCTATAACCGAATGTGACAAAGGGACAGTTCCTTTGTCATATTCCCGGAAAGCCTGTTTGGCGGAGAGCATCGTAGAGAACGATGGCGGCGCTGTTGGAGAGGTTGAGTGCGCTGATGCGGTAGTCGTCAGGGTTGACGAAGTTGCCGCAGATGTCCTGTTGAAGGATGGCCTCGTGGCTGTCCTCGGTATGCCCCAGCGATTCCTCGTGGGCTTCCCAAGCCTCGGCGTTTTCGAGTGAGTCGCAATCGCGCAGCATGGGGATGCGCTCGCAACGCTCGGGCGCCGCGGCAAGCAGTGGCTCGGGAATGCCCGAACTCTCGCTGCCAAAGACCAAATAGTCGCCGTCGCGGTAGGTGCTTTGCGCATAGGTTCGGCGCGCCTTTTTGGTCAGCAGATGCAGGCGCTCGTCGGCGGGGGAGAGGCCGTTGCGCACAAGAAAATCCTCCCAGCCGGCATAGGTCGTCACGTCCAAGTTTTGCCAGTAGCCCAGGCCGGCGCGACGCACCGTCTTGTCGTCGAGCGAAAACCCCAGCGGCTCCACCAGATGCAGGCGGGCGCCGGTGACCACGCAGGTGCGGCCGATATTGCCCGTATTGGCTGGAATCTCGGGTGCATACAGCACAATGTTGAACATGAATCTCCTTGGTTCAGAACGAAAAACCACCACGAAGGGCACCTTCGTGGTGGTTTGGCGGTTACGTAGGCGGAAAATGTCCGCTTGGATAAACCTAGGCGCGGTGCCAGTCGGTCAGGCAGGCATCGAGGGAGGCGATGAGTGCATCCTTGTCCATGTGACGGCCGATGATGCACAGGCTCGTCATGCGGTCGCCCGTCTCGTCGTCCCAAATCTGCATGATCTCGGGGTTCTCGTCGATAATCTTCTGCTTCTCGCCCTCGGGCGCCGAGTCAACGAACAGGCCGTTCTCCATCAGGCGCATCTGGTGGCCGGCCTGCTCAAACATGTAGCACATGTCCGGATCGCCGGTCTGCCACAGCGGACCCTTGACGCGGATGACCTCGTCGGGCCACTCTTGCTCAACAAAATCGGTGAACTTCTGCAGGTCAAACGGCTTGCGGCGCGAGTATACAAAGGTCTCGATGTCGTACTCGAGCACCTCGGGGTCGTCGTGCTCCTCGGGATGCTCCATGGCCTCGATCCAAGCGGCGGAGTTGTAGGCGCGCATAAAGTCAAAGCGGTTGGTGTCGAGCAGCTCCTCCATGGGGACCTCGCCGTTTTGGGCCTCGACGATCACGGCGTCCTTCTGCAGGCTGCGCACGATGGCCTTGAGCTCGGCGATCTGCTCGGGGCTCACGGTATCGGTCTTGTTGAGGACCAGCGTGGAGCAGAACTCGATCTGCTGGATGAGCAGGCTCTCGATGTCGTCCTCGTCGATATCCTCGGCCAGCAGGTCGCGACCGCCGTTGAACTCGTCGTACATGCGAGCGCAGTCAACCACGGCCACGATGTTGTCGAGCGCGAGCTTGGGCTCGCCGCCCACCTTGGCCTCGTCGCAGAAGCTCGAGATGGTGTAGGCGATGGGGATGGGTTCGCAAATGCCCGAGGCCTCGATGATGATGTAATCGAAGTTGCCCGAATCGGCGATGCCCTGCAGCTGGTTGGCCAGGTCATCCGAAAGCGTGCAGCAGATGCAGCCGTTGGTGAGCGGGATGAGGTCGTCGGTCTCGGAAAGGCCGCCGTCGGCGATAAGGCTGGCGTCGACGTTGATCTCGCCGATGTCGTTGACGATCACGGCGGCGCGAATGCCGCCGTCGTTGGCGAGGATGTGGTTGAGCAGCGTGGTCTTGCCGGCACCGAGGTATCCGGTAAGCATGATGATCTTCACGGGTTTGTTGGGCATGTGCCCTCCTTTGTTAGACATGGCTTACAGTTGAATCTTATGCCAAACGCCTGCTCTTATACCCACGCGCCGGCAAATAACACAAGCTACTCCCAGGCTCCCCATACATCGGGGCAATAACCGACGGTGGCCTTTTTGCCGTTGCGCACGATGGGCTCGGCTAGAACCCGCTGATTCTCGAGCAGCTTGTCGAAGCGCTGACTAGGGGTGAGGTGCTGGATGAGTGCGAGCGTCTCCTCGTCCTTGGCTTTGGGGTTGAGCAGCTTGTCGATACCGCCGACCGCCTGCATCACGCTCGTGAGCTCGCCCTTGCTCATCTCCTTTTCCTTAAGGTCGATAAACTGCACCTTAATGCGGCGCTCCTTAAAATAGCGCTGGGCCTTCTTGGTATCGAAGGACTTCTTGGTGCCAAAAATCTGAATCATTTTGTTCCGCCGTTCTACCTGATAAAGTTGGTGCGTTCGCGATCGGCTTCGGGGGCTTCGATGCCGGCGGCCTGTCCAGCTTCGATGCAGCGCAGGAGCCAGGCCATGTTCTTGCCGATGTTGCGCATGGTGGCCAGGCCCTCGGCATCCTGGGCGGCCTCGCCCGGCATGGCACCAAAGACGTTGTTCCAGTACGTGGAGGCAACCACGGGCATCTGGTTGATGGTGAAGTACTTGTTGAGTACGTCGAAGGTCGTCGACGTGCCGCCGCGACGGGCGACGGCGATGGCAGCGCCCGGCTTGTGTGCAAAGGCTTTGCCTCTGGCATAGAAGGCGCGATCGAGGGCCGAAAGGATGCGTCCGCTGGGGTGCGCATAGTAGACGGGTGAGCCAAAGACAAAGCCGTCTGCCTGCTCGGCGGCAGCGATGAGCTCGTTCACCACGTCATCGTCAAAGGTGCAGCGACCGCCAAGTTTGCCGCACTGGCCGCAGCCGATGCAGTCGCGAATGGGCTTGGCGCCCAGCTGAAACACCTCGGTATCAATGCCTTCGGCATTGAGTTGCTCGGCGACCTCGGCGAGTGCGCGGGCGGTGTTGCCGTTTGCCTTGGGGCTGCCATTGACCAAAAGAACCTTCATCACAAACTCCCTCTGCTTTTGGTGACTTCTGCGGAGGATTATCGCACGATGGGGGGCGGCGCGGGCGCGGCGCTAATCCAGTTTGGTACCTGGCACCTGCACGGCTTTTCCGAGCAACGCTTTGAGCTCGTTCAAAATGGAAACGGGCTGTCGAGCGACAGCGTCCAGATGAAGCGTCGCCACACGAATGGGTGGCTGATATTCAAGCGAGCCGATGAGCACAGGAGAACCCAGGAACCGCTCGATTTCGTCTGCGAGCTCGTCGATTGCCTCGGGGCCGAGCTCATCGAAAAGCGCCACGAATGTCGGCCCCGTCGAGCGGAACAGGCGACCCTTGCCGCGCGAGCAATCCATGAGGCAGGCGGCGCTTTCGGCGAGCACGCGGTCGCCTGCATCGAATCCAAAGCGGGCATTGACCTCGGCGATATCGTCGACCTTAATGGCAATAAAGCCTGCCTCGCGCGCCACGCGGCGCATCTCTCCAATAGCGTTGACCAGCGCGTGGACATCGCCCAGGCCCGTTACCGAGTCGGTCGTATCTGCTAGGCTTCGGTTGATGATAATGCCCACATACATGCTGGGCTCGGTATCGGTGCCGTCCAAGCGGTAGCCCGTGCAGTCGCAAAGCACGTATTTTCCGGTGGCATCCATTACGCGATACTGCATGTAGTGGAAGTGCCACGTGCCGTTTATCACCATGTCGAGCTCGGCGCGTACGTTGTCGCGGTCCTCGGGATGAACGCGGGCAAGCCACATATCGACCGAGTTAAAAGGGTGCTGGGAGGGCAGGTCAAAATCGCGCACGGCGTTGACCGACCATTGCGATTCTCCAGTATCGAGATTGAGGATAAACGGATAGCGCGTCTCGGAGCTCATGGAGATCGCTTGGAACACCCGGTCGTTGCAGGGAAGCTGGTCGACGATCGGGCGTTGCGGCGCGTCATCGTCTTTCGGCTGCTGCACGCGATGCATAAGCTTATAGCGATACATCTTGCGATCGGCATCCATCGTCATCTGGCGACGCGTGTCGCCGGCAAGTGGATCGACGCGCGAGCAGCCAAAGCTAAAGCTGGCGATCATGGGCGCCTTGCCACCTGAGCTCGCCTCGATCAGCCCGGCACGTACCTGCTCCAAGCGCTGCTCGAGTTCAGTCTCGTTTGCGGAGAGCGAGATAAGCACAAATTCGTCTCCACCGATGCGGAACAGCATCTCATCGTGCTCCATGGTTTCGGAGAGCGTGCGGCAGATGCTCAGAATATAGCGATTGCCTTCGGCGTGGCCAAACCTATCATTGCAATGTTTGAGATGGTCGATGTCAATATAGGCGCAGGTGAAGGGGTCGCCTTTGCGCCAGAGTTGCTCGACGTGACGGTCGAGTCCGCTGCGGTTGCCCAAGTTGGTGAGCGGGTCGATATAGGCGTTGCTCTCAAGCAGCCGGCGCTCTTGTTGCAGGATGGCATGCGTCTTTTTCAACTGCTCGCCAATGCCGCGCAACTCTACGGGCAGGGCGGCAACGTCAAGCTCGGCGGTCGAGACGCCATTCGCAAGTCGCTGAAGATAGACAATAATCGATTGCTC
>DBFBKG010000110.1:0-4023 GCA_048203815.1 Collinsella sp.
CCTAATGGTTGCCCGGCGTTTGGCCAGATAAAACCTGCCATAATAAACCTGTCCCTTTTTGGCAGGTTACTCGGCGCTTTTGAGGGCGCCGACCATGTCGATCTTGTTGAGGGTGCGATTGGTGGCGAGGTTGACGATAAACGTAAAGCCAAAGGAAAGCACCACGGCGATCACGTAGCTTAGCGGCTCGACTTCGACGTCAAAGTACAGCGACGGCATCTGCAAAATGTACGTAAAACTCTCGGCCAGCAAGCCGCCCAGTGGCACGCCCAGCGCGGCGCCAATTGCCGTGAGGATCAACGTCTCCTTGTTGACGTAATGGTGCACCTCGCCACGGCGGAAGCCCAGCACCTTGATGGTCGCCAGCTCGCGTTCGCGCTCGGAGATATTCGTGTTGGACAGCGTAAACACCACCACAAACGACAGGCACGCCGCCATAAAGGTCACGAGCACCACGACGGAATTGATGATCGCAAAGTTCGCCTCATAGTTCTCCCAATGCTCGGCCGTGCTCGAGATGGTGAGCCAACCGTCGCTCTTAATCTTCTTGCTAAACGCAATCTGGTCGGCCGACGAGCCCTTAAGCAGCACAAAGACGCCGTTGAGGCGTGCGCTTCGACCGAACGCGCGCTCATAGGTGCCCTGCGTCATGTAAAGCGTGTTGCCCAGATAGTTAAGCGAAATGTCGCTGACTTTGACCTTGGCAACATTGAGCGACGAATCCTGGACGTGTGCTGTATCGCCCGGCTGAATCCCCAGCACCAGTTGCGAGCTCTTGCTCAAGTACACGTCCCCGTCACGCAAGGCGAGCGGTTCTTTGGACTCATCCTCCAGGCGAACGTAGTCGTCCAGATCGTTCGTGCGGTCATCGGGCACCACGATCAGCTGCACGGTCTCGCTCTTGCCGCCAAACGTAAAGGTAACGTTGTCAGTCATGATCGGCAGCGTCGAAGTTACGGTCACACCGGAATCCCTGGCTGCGCTTCGCTCGTCGAGCGCCGCGCACGTCTGCGAAAAATCGTCGGGATTGGCGACCGCCAGCAGATCGTAGCGTGTGATGTGGCCGTACTGCTTGGGCGAAAGCGCGACCGACGTGTCGCGAATACCCATACCGCAAATCACAAGCGCGGTGCAACCCGCGATGCCAAAGATGGTCATAAAGGCGCGCTTTTTATAGCGGAAAAGGTTGCGTGCAGCGACCTTGTTCAAAAAGCCCATGCGGCGCCAGATAAAGCCGATGCGCTCGAGCAGAATGCGCGAGCCAGCGCGCGGGGCCTTGGGACGCATAAGCGAGGCCGGGGTCTCGGCCATCTCGTGGCGGCAGGCGATAATCGTGGCGCCCACCACGCCCACGGCAAACAGCGCCACCGAAACGATCGAGGACACGATGTCGTACGAAAGCAGCATCTGGGGCAGTGAGTACATGTCGTCGAACACCGTAAACAGGAACAGCGGCAGGCCCACAAATCCGATGATGTTGCCGAGCACGCCGCCGATCAGACAAGCCCACAGCGCATAGTCCACGTATTTGGACAGGATGCGTCCGCGCGAATAACCGAGTGCCTTATACAGGCCGATGAGCGTGCGCTCCTCCTCGACCATACGCGTGGCGGTGGTAAGGCTGATGAGCACGGCGACGATAAAGAAGATGAACGGGAACACCGTGGCGATGGCCTCAATTGACGAGCTGTCGCTCTCCACGCTCGAGTAGCTTGCGATGTTGCCGCGGTCCTGGATGTACCAGGTGCATTCGCCCAGATCGGAAAGCTCGGCGCGGGCATCGGCAAACTGTTGATCGGCGGCGGCGCGACGCTGATCCAGGTCGGCTTGCGCCTGCGCACGCTCGTCGCTGCCCTCGGCCATGCGATTGATGTTGTCCCGCTCAATCCCAAAGAGCATATTCGCCTGACGCTCAGCCGCGTCCAAGCTCGCCGGCGTGTCGACCGTCAGCTCCTGGGCGCGCGCCTTCTCACGCTCCTCGCGGATCTTCTCGATATTGCCCTTGACCTCATTGATCTTTGCCGCGTAGGAATCCGAATAGGAGTTGAGGCTCTTGGCTCCCTCAACGATCACGTGGACCGCGGAGTAGGAAGAAGATGTCGCGGCGTCCTCGCTCACATAGAACTTATAGTCCGCCGCCGAAGCAGCGCGAAAGGCGTTGACTGTCGAGTCAGAACTTACATCAGTGGGGTCGAGGACCTCAGCCGTAATGGTGTAATCGCCCGCGGCAAACTGGTCCTTGGCGCTTTGATTGGACGAGCTCGCGTCATTGGCGGCAAAACTCACCGTATCGCCGATTTTCTTGCCCGATGCCTTCAGGAACTTCGAAGTCACCGCGACTTCATCGGCGCTCTCGGGCAAATCGCCGTTCACGAGCACCGGCTGATCGATGTTCTCCTTGGAGAGACTCTGCACGACCACGCGCTCGCGCGTTGTGCCCACGGCGGTGTAGGCGGTCTCGGTGTAGATGCCCTCGGCCGTTTCGACGCCATCGACCTCTTGTATGGCGTCGAGATCATCGTCAGTCAGGCCATAGGTCGACTGCACGTTAATGTCATAGACATTTTGCTGGTCGAAGTAGGCATCAACCGAATCACACAGGTCCTCGCAACCCGCCTTAAGGCCGCACATCACGCTCACGCCAAGCGCGGTGATGACCACGATTGACAAAAAGCGCTTAAGACTGCCTCGGATTGTGCGGTAGATGCCACGGCGAAAAACCGTCGGCACCATATCGTTTGAGCTTTGGGCAGTGCGGTAGGTCGTAAAATCCTGCTCGCGCTCCGTGTTCTGCGCGTCGCGGCGTAGGCTGTTTTGGCGGTCTTGGTCCATGGGCGCTACCACTCGATCGTCTCGATAGGCACGGGATTTTGCTGGACCGTCTCGCTCTCCACGCGACCGTTCTTAAAGCGGATCAGGCGATCGGCCATGGGCGCCAGCGCGGAGTTGTGGGTGATGATGATGACCGTAATGCCCTGCTTGCGGCAAGTGTCCTGCAGCAGCTGCAAGATCTGCTTGCCGGTTTTATAGTCGAGCGCGCCCGTGGGCTCGTCGCACAGGAGCAGCTTGGGGTTCTTTGCCAGTGCACGGGCAATGGACACGCGCTGCTGCTCGCCGCCCGAAAGCTGCGCCGGAAAGTTAGCGAGTCGGTCGCCCAGGCCAACCTGGCAAAGCGTTTGCTCGGCATCGAGCGAATCGGGGCAGATCTGAGCTGCGAGCTCAACGTTTTCGAGTGCCGTCAGGTTGGGAACCAGATTGTAGAACTGGAAGACAAAGCCGACGTCGGCGCGGCGGTATTCAACAAGCTGCGCCTCGTTGGCGGAGCTCACGTCGCGCCCGTCCACCGTCACGGTGCCGGAAGTCGCCGTATCCATGCCGCCCAGGATGTTGAGCGCCGTGGTCTTGCCAGCACCCGAGGCGCCCAGGATAATGGCGAGCTCACCGCGCTCGACCGTAAAGCTCGCGCCGTCGAGCGCATGAATACGGGCGTCGCCCTCGCCGTATGCCTTGATGACATCTTTGAATTCGATATAGGCCATCGATTGGTTCCCATCTGGTCGGATAACTCTTTAGTATTACCCATTTCGCACCGACCAAAAAGGGACAGGTTCATTTTGGCAGGTTTTATATGGGGAAACGGCAGCCATAGATGAGGCGCCGGGGAGACAGAGAAATCATCGACAGGGTCAAGCCGACCGCCAAACACAACGCACGTATCTCTATCTGTCAACCAAATCATTCGAACAGCTGTTCGTTTCTATGATATGATTCCACTATCTAAGCAGGCCAATACGCAGAAAGGCGGCCAACATGGCGTTCGATTTTAAGAAGGAATGCAAGGAGCTCTACAAACCTGCAAGCAAGCCGAGTATCGTAACCGTCCCGCCTATGAGCTACGTTGCCGTTCGCGGAAAGGGCGACCCAAATACCGAAGGTGGCGAGTATCAAAACGCCCTGCCGCTGCTTTACGGCATCGCCTATACCGTCAAGATGTCGAAGAAAGGCTCAAGGAATATCGAGGGC
>DBFBKG010000111.1:0-6330 GCA_048203815.1 Collinsella sp.
GGCTCCACCCTCAAGACCAAGCGATGCTGCGGCATCCTCGAGCGCCGCATCCACGACACTCACAATCACCTCAACGTGTTTGCGCGAGGCGATCTCGGGCACCACGCCGCCAAAGCGGGCATGAAAATCAATCTGTGTCGATACCTGGTTGGCCAGCATATTGCCATCCGCATCGATAATCGCCACGGCCGTCTCGTCGCAGGAACTCTCGATAGCGAGCACCAGGCGGCGGCGCTCAATTTCGGCACGCTCCCCGTCGGAGCGCCCGGGCGCAGGCAGCGGCCATACGCGCTGCTCTGCCGCCGTCGGCTCGGGCGAAGCATTGTCGACCGGAAGCACCAGGGGCAGCGGAGCCGTCATGACGATGGCATCCTTGCCGGCACCATAGTAGCCGCGGCGCCGTCCTGCCTCGGTAAAGCCCAGAGCGTTATAAAGCGCAATCGCGCCCTCATTGCCGTCCTCGACTTCGAGCGAAGCCGTGGTGCAGCCGAGCATCTGGGCATCATAGCTCACGTGCGACAGCAGCTTGCGGGCAATGCCCTCACGGCGATGTGCCGGATCGACGGCGACATCCAGAATCTGCACATCACCGTCCAAGACCATACCGCCGGCAAGGCCCAGCAGCTTGCCGTCGTCGTGTGCCACCCACCAACTACGCGGCGCAGCGACGTCCTCGCCCAGTTCGGACAGGAACATGCCCGGCGTCCACGCCTCGTGTCCGGCACCTTCAAAGCAGGCAGCCTCTAGCGCGCTCGCGCCCTCGGCATCCGCCGCGCCCATGGGACGGAACTGCAGATGACGACCGGCGAGCTCATCGGCAACGCCCGTAATTTCGCTCTGCGCACTCTCGGCAAGACCAAGACGCTTGCGCTCGTTTTCCTCGGCATCCGAAAGGCGCGTGTAAATCGGCAGGACGCGAGCCGGATCGCCGTCACCCGCAGCGTGCGCGAGCAGCAAGCCCTCGCCCGAAGGCCACCACAGGTCGCGCTCCACGCAGCGAGCGGTCTCGTCCTCACCCAGCAGCTTGCCATAGCGCACGAGACCGTCACCGGTCAGCTGAACCTGGTCCCAGTCCGCTGCTCGGCGCCACTCATCGAGCGCCACGGCGGCCTTGACCACGTGTTCGCGCTCAAATTGACGCTCGGGACCCTCATCGCCCAGCATATATAGTGCCGGATATACCTCACCGCGCATGGCATCGGCCAAGATACCAAGCTTGCCGCGCACGCCAGCCTTCCACGCCGTCCAAGCGCAAGCGTCGAGCGTCGACACGCCCAGCAGCGGAACATTGGCACCGCGCGCGAGGCCCTTGGCAGTGGAGATGCCGATGCGCACACCCGTAAACGACCCCGGGCCGCGGCCGACCACGTAGCAACCAACATCGCTGCGATCCAGACCGACTTGAGCCAGCACGCCATCAACGGTATTCACGAGTTCAACGTTGGCGTGACGGCGACACATGTGGTCGCCACTCACGAGCTTCGTCTCGCCCGTCTGCCCATCAATCCAGCTTGCCGCGCAGGCAAGCATGTCGGTCGAGGTATCGAGCGCCACCACCAGCGCGTTGTCGTTATGCAAGCTCATCTTGTACAGCCTTATCAATCAAATGGGAAAGCTCCATTGCGCGGTCACCGTGCGCCTCGAGCGTTATCGTTCGCACATCACTGTCGCCCTCATCACGCTTGAGCGTCACCGAAAGATACTCATCCGTCAGCTCGTCTTGGAATTGTTCGCCCCATTCCAGCAGGCAAGCACCCTCATAGCCCAGCACATCGAAAATGCCCGTATCCTCGAGCTCGTAGGCATGCTCCAGACGGTATAGATCAAAGTGAAACAGCGGAATACGGCCTTGATCATGAACGGCCATGAGCGCAAACGTAGGGCTCGTAACCATATGCTCATCGCCCAGCCCGCGCGAGACGCCCTTGGTAAAGTGAGTTTTGCCCACCCCCAGGCCACCGGTCAGGATGAGCACATCGCCGTCCTCAAGGCACGGTGCAATTAGCTCGCCAAAGTACTCCGTATCGGCAGCGCAAGTCGTTTTGTAAGTACCTACCCCCAGGCGCTCCAGGGACATATATGCTCCTTATTATTCCGAGGCGTCCTCTGGTGCGGGATGTCGCTCCAGATAGTCGCCCAGCATCTTAAAGTCTTCCTCCAGCAGTTCCTGCCACGCCGGATTGCGTAGCGCTGCTGCCGGATGGAACGTGGGCATTACTACAAAATGCCCCATCTGGTGGAACCTGCCGCGCAGCTTAGTAATGCCAATCTCGGTCTTAAGCACAAAGTGCGTCGCGGGGTTGCCGAGCGTCACGATAATATCGGGCCAGATGCTTCGAATCTGCTCACGCAAAAACGGCGAGCAAGCCAGCACTTCCTCGGGACGTGGATTGCGGTTTCCCGGCGGGCGGCACTTAAGCACGTTGGCAATGTAGACGTCTTCGCGTTTGAGCCCCGCCAGCGACAAAATGCCGTTGAGGTCCTCGCCTGCCGCCCCCACAAAGGGCTCGCCCTGCAAATCCTCATTGCGGCCCGGCGCCTCGCCAATAAACATCACACGAGCGCGGGGGTTTCCCACGCCAAACACGATATTGTGACGCGACTGGTAGAGCTGGCAGAGGTGACAATCGCCCAGAACGGCCTCAATTTCCTCGAGTGCGACCTCACGTGGTGCCTGATGGGTATGGCCGGGGATGTGCATGACGCCCATAGCGGCTCCTACACGTAGACCTTGTCGAGACGCATGCCAAAGCCGCAGGCGACCTCGTAGTTAATCGTTCCGCGCAGTCGGGCCATCTCGTCCATAGTGATCTCGGCATCGCCATCGCGGCCGACAATAATCATCTCGTCACCATACTCGGCCTCGGGAATCTCGTGTGCCGGGTTGGACTGAATGGCGACCATAAACTGGTCCATGCAGATATTGCCAACCTGATGCACGCGCTCGCCGCGATACAGCACATCCATACGATTGGAAAGCGTACGCGATAGGCCATCGGCATAACCGATCGGCAGCGTGCAGATCTGAACGCGCGTACGCGGTACGCGGTAGGTAAAACCGTAGCCCACGCCCTCACCCATCGCAGGGTGTGCCACGCGCGTCACACGCGCATGGACGCTCATAACGGGATCAAGCTGCATCACGCGGCCACTCAGCTCGCACGGCTGCATTCCATACAAGCCAACGCCGGCGCGAATCATATCAAAATGCATCGAAGGGTCGAGCATCGAGGACGGCGTGTTGGCGCAGTGCACGATACCGCACTCAAAGCCCGCATCCTTAATGGCCTGAACGGCCTCGGTAAAGCGCTGACACTGCAGTTTGTAGTCCCAGCCCGAAGGTTCATCGGCCGTGGCGAAGTGCGTAAATACGCCGTCGCACTGAATACCGCGATGGAAATTTATACCGCGGACAAAGTCGAGCACCTGCGTGTAGTGAACGCCGATACGATTCATGCCCGTCTCGATGGCGAGATGATACTTGCCCACTTTGCCCGCCGCGACGGCACATTCGCCATACGCAAGAGCAAAGTCAGACGTATAGACCGAGGGCATGATATCAAACTCGAGCAACGTCGGAATGGCCTCGATAGGCGGCTCGCTTAGGATGAGGATGGGTTTCGTAATCCCGCCCTGTCGGAGCTCAACGCCCTCGTTAACCGTCGCCACGGCAAACATGTCGGCACCGGCCGAATACATGATCTTGGCGCACTCAACAGCTCCATGGCCATAAGCATCGGCCTTGACCACGCAGCACAGGCGCTGACGTGGATTCAGCAAGTTCTTGTAGGCCCTCGTGTTACGACGGAGCGCCCCACGGTCGATCTCGACCCAGGACCAGCGCGTCAAATCGGCTTTATTCATGATTAGTCATCCGACCCTTCGTCCATGATTCCCAGATCATCGAGTGCATCCTTTGCCGCCAATTCCATGGCAGGACCGATCAAGTCGATCAGGTCGGTTGCAATAACACTCTTCTCACCATACTCCGTCGCCGCGGCAAAACCCGCGTAGCTGTGAAGCGCAACGGCATACGAATACAGCAGCTCCCAGCGATCCATCTCATCACGCATGGTAGCCAGTGTGCCAGCCAAAATGCCCGCAAGAACATCGCCCGAACCGGCAGTCGCCAACGACGCCGGACCCGAGAGCGGCAAAAGCACGCGCTCAACGCCACAGATAGCCGTCGTCGGCCCCTTGGCAATAACTACGAGATTGTCGGAGCCAGCAGCCCAGACAACCTTCTGCGCGGCCGCAATTGCAGTCCCCAGATCGTTAACCTCGTCACCGGCAACCAAGCGCGAAAGCTCGCGATAGTGCGGCGTCATGACGAGCGGCTGCTCACGGCGGTACATCTCAGGGTTGCTATCGATACCGTCGATAGCAATCTTAGCAAGGCAGTTGAGTGCATCGGCATCCAAAATAAGCGGTACATCAAGCTCGAGCAAGCCCGAAACCACCTGCATAGCGCCGGCAGACGTCGTCATACCGGGACCGCACAGTACGCAGCTGTACTTCTTTGCAATCTCGCACACCGTCATGCGCGCAGCGGCGCCAAAGGAGCCGCGGGAATCAGACGGAATAGCAAAGACGGGAATCGAAGGAAGTGCCATGCGAATAAGATTAGCGCAGGCGTCAGGAGCCGCGACTGCCACGTAACCAGCACCCGCGCGAGCTGCAGACTTGGCCGCCATAATGGCAGCACCAGGATATTGCGCAGATCCGGCGACAATAAGCACAGAGCCACGGGAATACTTATCGATATTCGTAGGAAGTGGAGCAAAGTAATCAACTAAGTCACCGGGCTCGACAATCTCGGCGGCGTGGTCGACATCATCGATGACCTCGTCAAGACGGTCGTAAAGATTGCCGCAGATCAAATCGCCAGCATACTCAGGGCCATCAGCGCTATACAGACCAATCTTGGGCGCAATCATCGTCACCGTATGCTCGGCACGAATGCAGTCGTCATCAACAACGCCCGTCTCGGCATTCAGGCCCGAGGGGACATCAATGGATACGACACAATCGGCGCATTCATTGACCGTAGGAATCCAGATGGAGAACGGCGCACGCAGATTCCCGTGGAAACCGGTACCAAAAATGGCATCGACAACAACATCGGCCTTATCGATCAAAACCTCGAGTTCGTCACGCGAAGGGCCGACGCAAACGTGCACATCGCGGCCGGCAGTACGACGAGCAACATGACGTGCCAGAGCAGCAGGAATCTCATCCGGTTCAACCGGAGAAACGATATCCACGTCCACACCCTTATGGCTCAGGATATCGGCGGCAACCCAACCGTCGCCGCCATTATTACCAAAACCGACCAGAACGAGAACCCGATCGGGATTGAGCTTCAAGACCTCGTTGGCGGCAAACTCACCCGCTAGCTCCATAAGCTCGGCCTTCGAAGTCCCTTCGCGTTCGATGATATCCTCGAGACGAACGACTTCTTCGGTACTCAAAACCGGTTTCATCTATGCTCCTAGCGTATCTTGCGAAGCATCGCCCAGGTGCTCCGTCAATGCTGAATTCTGCAGCTGCTCAAGCTCATCTAAAACAGAGCGAGCCTCTTTAAATGTCTGCGCAACGCGTTTCTTGGTGCTCACCTTTTCATCTTTTGGCTTAGGCCGAGCATCTTCGGTAATCGCGATGGCATTCGCAACGGCCAAGTCTCCTGTAAGCGTAATGGAAAGAGCGACCTCAACAACACCCAGTTCTTGAGCGATCTCGAGAGCACGGCCCGAAAGCAGCGCCTTCGGTTTGCCGAGTTTATCACGCGTAACCGAAACATCCTTGCGACCCACGCCTTGACTAAAACCCGTGCCGAGAGCTTTAAGTACCGCCTCGCGCGAAGCAAAGCGGCTCGCATAGTGAGCAGCGGGACGCGATGATGCATCGCAAAACGCACGCTCTTCTTCGGTAAACACACGCCGAGCAAACGACGGCGTCTTTTCAAGAATTGATTTCATGCGGGAAATCTCGACGATATCAACGCCGATACCAGCTTCAGCCATGTTCACCTCCATATTGCACAGACTAAGTTATTGTAGCCCGTTAACGGAAGATGCGACAAACGAGGGTCATAAAACACAGCGAGTTTGTTAGATCTGGCTTTAAACAAAAAAGGGGGAGGCCGCGAGGCCTCCCCCTTCTTCAATCTCGATGACGGCTCGGTGCCGTCCACCGGTCAGCGGCGCCCTGGCCTCCCACGGGCTGACCCCGCAGTACTCTCGGCGCGATGGGGCTTAGCTTCCGGGTTCGGAACGGGACCGGGCGTGCCCCCCATGCTCTGGCCGCTGACCGGTGGGCGGCGCCCACCGT
>DBFBKG010000112.1:0-41706 GCA_048203815.1 Collinsella sp.
GTTCAGGGCAGCAACATACATGGCGGCAGCGGTGACCAGATCGTCCTTGTAGGTAACCTCGTTGGGAGCGTGAGCCTGAGACTCGGCACCCGGACCAAAGCCGACGCAGGGGATGCCGTAGCGGCCCTGGATGGAAACGCAGTTCGTGGAGAAGGTCCACTTGTCGCACAGCGGACGACCGGTGCGCTTGTCCATGCTGGGCTCGCAGCCGATGCGCTCGTCGCCGAACATGGCCTTGTGGGCGTCGACGAGGGCCTTGACGTGCGGAGCGGTCTCCTTGTTGATCCACGTGGGGAAGTAAGCCTCGGTCTCGTAGACCTCGCCAGTCCAGGACGGACGGTCGTACATGTACATGGAGACCTTCACGTCGTCGCCGTACTTCTTGGCGGCCGGCAGGTTGCGGATCTCGTCCAGGCAGGACTCCCAGGTCTCACCGGCGGTCATACGACGGTCGATGGAGATGGCGCAGGAGTCAGCGACAGCGCAGCGGCTGGGGCTGGTGTAGAAGATCTGGCTGACGGTGCAGGTGCCGCGGCCCAGGAAGCGGGCGTCCTCGAAGTGCTCGGGGTTGTACTTGGGGTCGAGCATCTTGACGAGGCCCTTGATGTCGGTCGACTCGTCGCAGCCGTTGTTGTTGAGGGCGCGAACGTCGGCGATGATGTCGGCCATCTTGTAAATGGCGTTGTCGCCGCGGTCGGGAGCGGAGCCGTGGCAGGAGGTGCCGTGAACGTCGACACGGATCTCCATGCGGCCGCGGTGACCGCGATAGATGCCGCCGTCGGTGGGCTCAGTGGAAATGACGAACTCGGGCTTAATGCCGTCCTTGTTGTAGATGTACTGCCAGCACATGCCGTCGCAGTCCTCTTCCTGGACGGTGCCGACGACCATGATCTTGTAGCCTTCGGGGATGAGGCCCATGTCCTTCATCATCTTGGCAGCGTAGGTAGCAGAAGCCATGCCACCCTCCTGGTCGGAGCCACCACGGCCGTAGATGATCTCGTCGGTCTCGTAGCCCTCATAGGGATCGGAGTCCCAGTTCTCGATGTTGCCGATGCCGACGGTGTCGATGTGGGAGTCGATGGCGATGATCTTGTCGCCCTCGCCCATAAAGCCCATAACGTTGCCCAGGCCGTCGACCTTGACCTCGTCATAGCCGAGGCTCTCCATCTCGGCCTTGATGCAGGCGACAACCTCGCCCTCCTCGCAAGACTCAGAGGGATGCGAGATCATAGCGCGCAGGAAGCGAGTCATATCAGCACGATGAGACTCAGCAGCAGCCTTGATAGCGTCGAAATCGAGTTCTTTAGCCATTGTTCATAACCTTTCAAACGAAGGAATCTACCTGTGGGGTGGCGGAGCGATACCTATTTACTCCACCCAGTATTAGCAAGTGGGGTATTCGCCCTCCCAGACGATGCGACGGTACTGATCCGGATCGGTGTCGCCTTCGGTGGAGAAGCAGAGCACGGAGCTCGTCTTGTCCAGGCCGATGAGCTCCTTGAGCTCGGCGTACTCGGGATCGAGCATGAGGGTCTCGACCAGGCCGGTGGTCACTGCGCCGGACTCGCCGGAGATGACGCGCGGGTCGCCCTTCTCGGGGGCGCCCAGGGTGCGCATGCCGCGAGCGGTGACCCAGTCGGGGCAGGACACGAAAGCGGTAGCGTGGTTGCGCAGGATATCCCAGCCCAGGATGTTGGGCTCGCCACAGCACAGGCCGGCCTTGATGGAGGGCATGTCGCCGTCCACGATGCGCGGGTCGCCGTCGCCGGCGGCAGCGCCCTTGTACAGACAGGCGGCAGGCGCGCACTCGACCACGACAAAGGTGGGCGGGTTATCGGGATACAGGTTGGTGAAGTAGCCCACCACGGCGCCGGCGAGCGAGCCTACGCCAGCCTGGACAAAGACGTGCGTCGGGCGGTTGATGGCCATCTCGCGCAGCTGCTCGGCAGCCTCGGAAGCCATGGTGCCGTAGCCCTCCATGATCCAAGACGGGATCTTCTCGTAGCCCTCCCAGGCGGTGTCCTGAACGATGACGCCGCGCTCGCAGGCATCGGCCTCGGCGGCGGCCATGCGCACGCACTCGTCGTAGTTGACCTCTTCGATGGTCACCGTAGCGCCCTCGGCGGCGATGTTATCAAAGCGGGGCTTGGTGGAACCCTTGGGCATGTGCACGACAGCCTTCTGGCCCAGCTTGTTGGCAGCCCATGCCACGCCGCGGCCATGGTTGCCGTCAGTGGCGGTAAAGAAGGTGGCCTGGCCAAAGTCCTTGGCAAGCTGATCGGAGGTCAGGTAATCGAAGGTGCACTCGGCAACGTCCTTGCCGGTCTCGTCGGCAATGTAGTTGGCCATGGCAAACGAACCGCCCAGGACCTTAAAGGCGTTGAGGCCAAAGCGATAGCTCTCGTCCTTAACGCACAGGTTGGACAGGCCCAGGCGTGCAGCCTGGCCATCCAGGCGGGCAAGCGGAGTGACGGTGTACTGGGGGAACGACTGGTGGAAGGCACGGGCCTTCTTCACGTGGTCGAGGCTCATGATTCCCAAGTGCTTGTCATCGCTCTTGGGCATCGTGTTGCCCGCCCACTGGATCTTATCGGCCATACGGTGAACTCCTTAAGTCCTCTCTTGCCGGCCCCCGCATACGCGTTTCAGCCCATTCCCATTCATGCGACTGAACTTTTATGTGGATGCCAAACAAAAAGTTTGTTAGCACTGTTCTATCACACTTTTTGATTGGCAAACCTAACAAATTGTTTGTTGCCGTAATCGGTACCTTTTCGACGCCGAACGGTTACATAACGCAGCGACGCTTTCGTTATTTGCGAACAAGTGGGGTTTATGGCAAAGTGAGCCCAAACTAATTTTTAGGAAGGCACCCATGACCCCCGCACAGATAGAGTTTTACAAGCGCCTTGCACACGGCCTGGCGCTCCAGTTTGGCCCCAACTGCGAAGTCGTCGTCCACGACTTGGAGACCGAGGACGTGGACCACTCCATCGTAGTGATCGAAAACGGCCACGTCAGCGGGCGCAAACTAGGTGACGGCCCCAGCCATATTGTGCTTGAGTCCATGCACGAGGGCACCGCCGACGTGCACGACCGCGAGCCATACCTCACCAAAACCGCCGATGGCAAGCTGCTCAAGTCCTCGACCATCTTTATCCGCAACGACGAGGGCAAGCCCGTCGGCATTTTGGGCATTAACTTTGACATTACGCTCATGAAGGCTTTTGAGCGCTCGCTCGATGCCTTTACCGGCACCGGCGGCTCGGGCTACACCGAGCCCGAGCCCATTACCAAAAACATCGGCGACCTGCTCGAAGACCTGCTGCGCGAGTGCGAACAGTTTGTGGGCAAGCCCGCGGCGCTCATGACCAAAGACGAGCGAATCCGCGCCATTGGCTACCTCGACCGTCGCGGCGCCTTCCTCATCTCCAAGTCGAGCGAACGCGCCTGCGAGTTCTTTGGCATCTCCAAATACAGCTTCTACAGCTACCTCAACGAGGCAAAGGCTGCCGCCGGCGACAAATAGTCAGCGCGCCTGCACCCCTCCCCTTTTGGGCGCGAGTTCTGGAATGCACGAATCCGAGAGTCGGCCGCAAGGCAAGTTCCATATAATCGATGAATGTGAGCATTTCGAAAGGATGGGACAAGATGGGGTCGAGCAACGCACCACGCAACGGCCGCGGAGGCACCGCTTCTGGCGCCAGGCATGCGAAACACGCGTTTGACGAGGGCGAAGAGGGCCTGTTTGCGCTGAGCCTCGACGACGTGATGAGCGACCGCCCTTGGACCGCCGATGAACTCATGGGCGGCGGAGCTCGCACGACAAGTGCAAAGGTCGCACCTTCCGCCACGCCCGCGCCGGCATCCATGCCCGCGGACGACTTTGCCACCCGTCCCATCGTGCAGGCGACGCGTAAAGCCGCCCCTGCGCCCCGTCCCGCTAGCGATCCGTCCGAGACGGCGGCGTTTCTCGCTGCAGCGGCACAGCGCCATGCGCCCAGCAGCGCACCCGTGTATGCCACCCCGCAGCAGCCGACATACACGGCTCCCGAACCCCAGCCCGAGCCCGAGCTCGAGCCGCCTGTCATGGACCTGGATGATCTTTCCAACCGCCAGTTTGCCTTTGATTCCTGGGCGGCGGCAGATCTGGACGAGACCTCGGGCGGCATGCCGGCGCTCGACATTCCGGTAAACCCCCTGTTTGCGGCTGCCGAGGAACGCAACTCCGCATACGACAACACCGCAGCATACGCCAACCGCCCGAGCGAACAACCTCGCGCCGGCCGCATCGAAACCGAGGATTATGGCCAAACGTCGAGCGGCTATTCTCGCGACCCGTTTGCCGCCGCGCCCGCTGCCGATTACAACCAAGCGCGCGTAAAGGCAGCCTCGGCATCGTCGTATACCCACGGCACCGACGATAAGCGTGCTGCCGATTACCACACCGGAGAAGAACCGCCGCGCTTTTCGGAGTTTTCGCAGGCGGCAAAGGTTGTCTTTATCGCCATCATCATCGCTCTGCTCGGCGTGATCGCGTTTGAGGGATTCCAGCTATTCCGCGGCCCCACCGCGTCCGAATCGGCAACGCAGAAAGCAGAGGACGACAACCAGTACCTGGACATCAACACCCTCAAGGGCGACCCCAACAGCTAGGTTTGAACATAGGCTATGCCGCACCACTGTTTACGTGCAGTTTTACACTTTTCCGTGATTTCCACGCGTCCATTTCGACACTTTTCCGTAATTTGGGCGGCTCGAATTTGACACTTTTCCGTACTTTCATACGGCTGATTTCGACACTTTTCCGGATGTAGGCCGAATAATTGCCGCGTAATCAAGCGCCGTCTGCACATCATTTCGCAGGCGACGCTTGATTTCTGTCCGCGCGCGTTGATAAACTTCCTCTTGCCCACAAGGAGCGGGCACGTTTTATCCAGAGTCGGGGTAGAGAGTTGGCTCCACGATCCCGACGCCAACCGGCCAAGAGGCACGGTGGCCCTGCCAACATCGATGAAAGGAGTCCGTATGGACAATTTCTCTGTGCGCAGTGAGCGCAACTTCCACAACCTGGCAACCAAGCCAAAACGAATGCATCTTCTGGACAAGCCGAACGGCTACGCCTCGGCCATGGTCAAGAGCAGCCTCTCCCACCAGATGCGCTTTACGGTGCAGGTGCTCGAGGAAGAGCTCTACACCGCCGGCAACCCACACGTACTGCAGATCAAGCTGCTCGGAGATAACTCTCGTGAGCCGTCCAGCTGGAAGCTGTTTGCCGACGGCGTGTGCGTTGCGGACGGCTCGGGCGACTTTGCCCGCGAGTGCTTCTGTGAGGGCGCCGAGGTGTTCCTGGACCTGTGCCGCGACGCCGTCAACGCCGCTGAGCTGCATCAGTGGAGTCAAAGGGAGTATGAGCTGCTGAGTGTGGCGCGCGGGATCGCGATGGCGTAAGCGAGAGATCTCGGCAGTGTCACTAACGAGCAGAATCGATTTTGGCAATCAAGTCGTTCGCCCATGCCACGGCATCATCGACAGTCGGCAAAACGTTAAGTCCTTCCGCCTGGGAGAAATACAGTGAGTCCCAGCCCACTCCCCTCGAAATCATTGGAGGCCACTCCTGCTCCGCACGATACGCAAAGAGTCTGATACAGACCTCTCGAGTTTTTAGGTAATCAATTTCCCCGTTGGAAATTGCAATCTGGAGATCTATCAGATCATGGGCGCGCTCGCTGCCGGGGCTGCTCGCAGCATGAAGTTTCTGGGCAATCTGATGCTCGAGCCTCATGCACGGAACCGGCCCCGGTTCGGGAAACCCGAGACCTTTCAATATTGCCGCAGCTTCAGGCGAGGAAACCATATCGGGATCGTCGGCGTCGCCGATTTCGTTATGACCGACCTCAAGCGGCAGCGTCATCCACGATTTACCATTGTAGGCAATCTTGATTTCGAACGGACGCATGACGTAAGCAGTTGGAATTCCCTTCGGAGATGCGGGCTCCCTCGGAACAATGGCACCCGAGAATCCGTTCCAGCCTATAGTGAGCGAATCTTCAAGCTTCGTCATGCAATCGTTCAGTGAGGATGCCCTGGCGGTATCGAGGTCGCGCGAGAACCGCGTGGCATCTTTCCCAAAGCGAATCTTCAGGGCATTTCCACCCTTTGCGGCTCCATCGGGTAGCATTTGTCCAACAACAACGGCCGCAATGAGCCTTTTAACGCGGCCCGGTTCTTCGCCCAAATCAGTGCAGAGTCGGTCTATCGCTATGTCAAGGTTACGTCTGCTGGTTGGCTTCTTGACTTCCTTCACGACAGCTCCTTCATCAGTCTCTCATGCTCATTGGAGGTAATAAGGCCCTCGGCTCGAGCGTGCTTGGTTGCCTCGATGAGGCGTTCGGTCATAACGGACCCCTTACAAGCCTCAATCGCATCGGCAACGCATTGAGAAGGGATTCCTTCATAGGACGTCGTTTTCGCATTCTCTGGAGCGCACACTGTTTTTACCCAAGCCGGCAGTTTGCGGCGAACACGCTTTGGTGTTGCTACGGTCACGGCACGAGGATCAACAAGTGCAAGTGCGTGCATAGACAGCACTGATTCGCCCCACAGGAAACCCTCGTCACCAACAAGAGCCACTGCCTCCGCAAAGACATCACGGGGCGTCGGAACCCATTGGGCGAGCTTGTACACCCCATGTCCTCGGCGCATCAATTTCCCAGTGGCACACCATCGACTCAGTTCTCCGGTGGTTACGCCAATCTCACGTGCCTGTGCAGTAGTCACGATGCCGTAGCCATCTGCCGCCAGTTCGAATATTTCATCAAAGTGTTTCATGTCAAAAGACTAACACTTTTGTATGTCTTTTGACATAGACATGGTCTTAATCAAGCATTAGAGATCTATTTTAATTCGTATAGCACTGCAATCGCCCTCTCTGGATTCGAAGCCCGCGTCGACAGCATGCGAAAGTAAAAAATACAGGCAAGAACGATATCGAATGAAATCGCTCCCGCTGGCATATATCTTACCATATAAACGAACACGTGTTCGTTCTCATCAATTATTGATTTATCGCACGCCCGCTTTAGCCGCTGTCCGCGCGAATCGTCTAGCCGATAGCTCTTCGCCGACAGCGCGTGCATCGCAAGCGCTCGGGCACCTTTGCCCTCGAGTGCTTCTGCGAGGGAACCGAAGTGTCTCTGGATCTGTGCCGCGACGCCGTGCGCGCGGCCAAGCTGCGCCAGTAGAGCCAGAGGGAGTACGAGCTGCTGAGCGCGGCGCGCGGGATTGCGGGGGGGGTGAAGGCGGGCAGACAAGCCATCGGCAATTCCGAGATGGCAAGGGCAGAGAATTAGATTCCCGGCCCTTGCCTAGCACTGCTTTATAAGATCGAGTACCGCGGGAATGTCATCGGCATTCCGAAGAGCAACATAGGTTGGTAGGCCCGGGCCAAATCCACCCTGTGTACGTTTGTCCTGGCACATGTCCTCTGGATCCGTTAGATCATCCACGCTCTTTGCCAAGCCAACGGCAATCCAGCCACCGTTGCTGGTCCTGCCTTCTAGCACGGCGTGCAATTTTCGCTTGCCCGACCTGAAGCCTACATAGTACTTGGCTATATAGGACTCCCACGAAGGGTTACCACTCAGAACAGACTCGCACACCTCATCGAAAAGCTTCTGGTTGAGTCCGCCTTCAGCAAAAGTGGGGTGATCCTCCTGCAGAGTCCAGACAGGAGCCTCGTCAGACTCCCCGCGAGAAGGACGATATTTGTCGACTACATCTGCCGGAAGGTCGGGATACTTCCATATCTCACACGCCTCTTTCGCCAACTCGTTAGCGCGCTGTCTAATCTCTTCCTCGCCCCATTTTTCATGCGAGGCAATCGTCCTGTTCAGGTAGAGCGGGCTGCACTTAAGCCCCACGTTAGGAAGACTGAGCTTGTCTGAGAACGAACGGTTCGAGTACTCCTGGTTGTAGCCCGTCAGCGTAAGATTTCCCAAGTTGTTGCATAGCCCGTCGTGAATGTCTTCCCAGTTCTCGCCAAGCGATTCCTTCCAGTCGTGCTCATCATCGATCGTCTGGGGCATAACGTG
Source organism: Collinsella sp. (assembly GCA_048203815.1). Classification (GTDB taxonomy): domain Bacteria; phylum Actinomycetota; class Coriobacteriia; order Coriobacteriales; family Coriobacteriaceae; genus Collinsella. The sequence continues at coordinate 8,094 of DBFBKG010000112.1, forward strand.
CTCGATCTGGTAATCGTCAGCCGAGATGGGCTCCTTCGGATGGTGCCAGTTCTCCATGCGCTCCAGGTAATAGCGCTTTTTGGAAAAGCGGTTGTAGCAGTCACGCGTCTTAAACTCCTCGACAAAATGTTCGTCTGTCGGGAAGTACGCGGTCATACCGCTGCTGTGGATAAGGAGCATCGCCGTAACGTACTCCTCTATATCGTCCTGCTGCTCGAGATTTCGATACATGCCGGCAAAGAAATTATTTAGGCCCGTGGTAAGCCTGCCGCAAACCGCACGCCTGAACAGGAACGACTCAATAGTCTCGCAGATACGTAAAAACGCATTGCGGTCAATCCTGTCTCCTTCATAAACCGAGTAAAGCAGCATCAGCAAAGGCCTGACCGGTTTAACATAAAGACAGGCAATCCTGCCGAACACTCGGCGCAGGCCCTCGTCCTTCTCCTTGCCAAGGAACAGCCTGGCATATCTTTGCGCATATTCGCGAAGCTCCTTCAGCAGGCCCTCGGTATCCCCATCGTAGTCATCAGCGAAATAGCGTTTGAACTCGTGGTAGGCCTCGTTTTCTTTCGGCATCCTATTGGGAACCTTGAGCCACAGCCAGTACCAGATAAATGCATTGAACTCTTCTTCGCCGCCTTTTCCGAACAAACACTCGAGCGGATGCCAGTAGCCCTCGTAAAGCTTGGTCTGCTCGTCGTTGGGAAGCGACATAAGAACGTAGTTACGAATGAGGTCAATAGGCGTGAGCGGCTTGCCCTTGGAATTCATGGACTCAAATATGAGCTGGGCATTATCAACGCCAGCGGTGAGCTTAGTGTCGATGACCTGCACGCGGTTTAGCCCCGCCCAAAGCCTTGCAGGGTCGAATGATTTCCCGTGCATCTTCTCGCGGAAGAACGCATGGTTCTCGACGATCCGATCCGATTTTTCATCTGGCACGGGAGACCCAGACACGATGGAGAACAGCGTCTCTTTATCGTCCTGCGAGAGCACCAGCTTGTAGCGCGCCAGACCGTTGTAGTCATCATCGTTAAAGAGGTAGTTCTTCCGCAGCGCTGAAATCTTGAGATCGCCAAGGAAGCCGGCCTTGTCGGGGTTGCTCTCCAAATAGTCAGCCAAAGCTGCAATCATCAACGAAAACGTCGTCATGCGCTGCTGCCCGTCAATCAGAAGCACGCGCGAAATACTCGTGGCAGAGCTCTCGGACTCGGGGATATAGAGCATCGACCCCACGAAGTGCGACACGCCATCACGACCCGCTCGCATAACGTCCTCCCAAAGCACTTCGCACTCTTTTACGCTCCACGAGTAAACTCGCTGGTACACAGGAATGACGAACTGCATCTTCGCCACGCCCATAAGGTCGAGTAGATTTGCCTCGGTTGCTTTCATTTGCGCTTGCTCCCTTTTCTTGTTTTACGTCACCTACCGTCAGTCCTCCACTGAACGGAGGGCGCTAAAGACGAGAGCATCGAAGCGCTGAAGCAACCGGGATGCTCATATCACTAGATTTTACAACGTAGGCAAACGCTGACGCCGTCATGGTGGCGCGCAATCGTTGCACGCCACTCCCCAAAATCATCCGATATCAAAAGACCGACACTTGTGTATGTCTTTTGACATTGCCACAGTCTTACGGGCATCTTGCCTCATATGCCAAGAGCGGACTTCTGGATCGCTGCCTCTCCCGCCTAAAGGAGCTTGACAAGAACTGATCGAAGGGCAAATAAGACATCGAGCAAGTCACCGTCGCGCTCATCGCGCCTCACAAAAAGATGGGCAAGCACGGCGTCATCTTGATCGATGGCGATACTGGCAGGGAATTGTAGCCAGATCGCCCGGACCTATTCGCCGCCCGATGCTAACAAGCTGCTGAGCGACTCGCGCTCAGCAGCGGCGCCAACGCGCTTCTGCATCTTCTCGATCTGTTCAAGTGTTGAGGACAAATACTTGAGACCCTTCTTCAACTGCTTAAGCAACCTGCTATCCCTGCGGTCCCCCTTTCCGTTCTCCTTCTCGACATCCTCTTCAACACCAGCGATGCTACGCTGCACGGCCTCGGCCGCCTTCCGCACCAAAATGGCCCCTTCATGCGGACAGCGGTCAGTTGCCACATCAAGAAAAGCAAGGAGCCTCGAACATTCGACTAGCACGAATTGCGCGTAGTTCTCCCCCATCGATGCCGCCAAGGCAACGCCGCCAGAACCCAATAGACCAAGCGCGGCGCCGCCGCCCGTAATCAAAGCAGTGCCACCGGCCATGCCCATGCCGCCGGCGGCCAAGGCCCCACCGCCAGCTGCAGCAAGGCTCGCATTGACAAGCGCAGCCCCGTGAAGGCCGGCAAATGAGCCTCCGAAGATACCAACAGCAATATCCGGAGCGAGTACCGCGGCCGCCCCTCCTGCGCCTACGGCCGCCGCCACGACAATGACGCCGCCCACCAAGAACTTTGGCAATGTACCTGAAAGCTCGCGGAAGCGTGTCCCGCAACGTTTCTCGAGAGAACGTATGGCGTCCAAATCAACCGCGTCTTGTCTCCTGGGAAATTCGTGTTTAACCCAAGATCCACCCTCCTTCAAACCTTTGTATTCCTTCTTCTCTTCATCTCCCATCTGGGAATAGGGGCGAAACTCAACCAACTCCTGTGCAACAAGCAAGGCACGCACCTTACCGCCTCGCCGCCGCGAAATTGCCTCAAGGGCTCCGTACGCATCTTCCTCGCTCAAAAAGTAGCCGTCTGCATCAATGCCTAGGCCATCCGCGACCGAATCCTGCCACGCGCGGGCCCAGCTCCTCTTTTGCCCTTTGCGCACTTCGTTCTTCTCGTTCCCGCAGTCGTAGTTGATGGCGGCAAGCTTCAGCGAGAAGGCAATCCTCGTCGTTTCTCTATCTAGGCTATAAAAGTGAAATCCATCGAAGATATCCTGGCGGCGCCTGGCGCGCTCAGTCCAAGCCTCGGACATTTCCTCCGCCATATAGCCCCAGTCGGCATGGAGGGCAAACGCAAGGCGTCCAACTCCAACGTAGTTTATTCGCAAGAAGAGCTTCTGGGCGAACACGACCTTGTTCCCCTCGCATTCGATACCCGCCCTGACCGCCGCCGTCGCTAGATTCGCCAAAACGAACGAAGTGCTCGAAACCGTGACCATGCGAGTGAGAACCCTGCTGTTATAGGGCATGAAATGCGAAGCCTTGAGCTTGTGCAAGCCGGAAACCTTGCTCACTTCGCAACGTTCTAGCTCGGCCTTGAGCCTTGAAAGCATGTAGAGACAACGAACGATAACCTCGTTGGCCACGACTGCTGGCACCTGGCTTAAAGCCTGATCGAGAAGACCGACTTCCGTCCGAAGGTCGAAGCGAATGGGCTTACCGTCCTCGGTTTTGAACGCCGTTCCGTTAAACAGCTTTGAGATCCATTGCTGAATGCGAATATCCTCGCCCTTATAGGCAATCTGCACGTCTTGAAAAACTGGCAGGGGAGGAGAGCTCCTTTAGCAGGGATAACACGACGCCGGGAATACCCGTCCCCTTACCGGGGTTTGAACTAGACCCCGCCATGTCGCTCATGAGATGCATCGCCCAGAACAGAGTGCCGAACGCGATCTTCTCTGGAACGTTCCTGCCTATAAGAGGGCAGTCGGGATCGAAGGCGGCGGCAGGCAGGTCAAAGGCAACAAACCGGCCGGCAGTATCGGTACCATAGCCTTTGCACGTGAATTGCGAGAGGATCGAACACGCAAGGCCAACCAAGCTCGGGTGGTGCGAGAAGTCCCGCAGATGATGTTGGAGCCCGCCGCCAAACTCGGCAGTCAGCTTGTCCGCGGCAAGAGGAAACCCTTTCTCTAGAAAGCGAATAGCGTCTTCTAGAGTTGCATCCGCCTTTGTCATACCCGCAGACTTGGCAATCGTAAGAACGAATTTGCCAACCTTCTCGTCGCCCCACTCTTTGGCACCCTCTAGGTTGAAGTCTTTCTGCCACAGGATATTCAACGCGCCCGTGAGGAGCCCGCTAACGGCTGCAAGTTCATAGTCGAGCTTCGTAGCCTTTTCAGCCCGAGGGTCAAAATCAAAGAGGACCTCCTCCCCATCGGGAGCGTCCTTAAAACCAACCAGCACGGCGCTACCGTTCAGCGGCACAGATGCAACTTTGGGCAGTTGAGGCATGGCGTAAACTATCTCGCCGCCACTAAAAACAAGTTCGTCTGCCATACCGGCTTCCTCCTGCAAACGCGTAAAACTAGATTGCTCCACGCCGCCAAATCCCTCTCGTAGAACTACTCGATAATCTCGATGATGCAGTTGCTCAGAACCTCGTCGGAACTGTTCGCCTCTGGCAGCCTGTACGCCTCATTGTGAACGATAACGCGCACAGCGTCACGGGTCTATGCCTGCCCATCCAGCGAATCATGTTAGCAAGCCGTTCTTCGACAATGGATGCCATCTCGGTGTCCATACTCTTGACCTGCCTGGTCTCGGCGGGCGTCAGCGTGTCCTTGAATAGCATCTCAAGCACAGCCCTCTGATGCTGATTCTGGAATCCTTCCCGCAACCATTCCTTCTGCTTGCGCCCAATGGGCACCCGCCTACCTCCCCTCCGCCTTCAGCTTCAGCAGCAGGTCGCCCAGCTCGGGGCACTTCTTGGAAAGGCGCATCTGAGCTCGCTCGCCCATCCCCCACCGCTGGCGGATCTCCTGGGCGCGCGGACTCACGCGATAGTCCCCGTCCATCACCTGCTTGAGCAACTTGGCGGTCACGCGCGCATCGGCTAGGGCGCTGTGGGCGTGGCCCGTCGACTCGTCGAACTCGATGCCAAACCACGTCGCCGCGTCACTCAAAGAGACGCGCCCATGGCTGCCCACGTCCATGATCGAGGTGTAAAACGCCTGCAGGTCGGCCCAGTCCGTAGGAAATGCGGCAAGGTCGATGTGCTTTGCCTGGCACTCGGTCAAAAGCTGTCGCCGGTCCGCCCCACTCCAGCAAACCACCTGGGCGGAGTAGCGACCGATCCAATCGCTGAGCCTTTTGATCACCACATAGAGCGGATCGGCTATCGCGGTATCCACGGCCGATATCCCTGTGAGCTCGCGGGCGGGATACGCAACGCCTTCGGTAAATTCCGTCTGCACAAACTGCGAGAACTCGCCCATAACGTTGCCGTGGTAATCGAGCTTGACGGCGCCGACCTCGATAATCTCGTTGCGCAGCCCACGGCGTTGGCGCTGCTTTGGCACCGGCGCAAACTCAAAGTCCAGCACAATCTGGCGCGCAAAGTTCGTCGTATCGATAGCCGAGATACACGGCGTCTTTTCAGCTGACACGGTCATGGCCTTTCTCCGTCAACTGCCGCTTGTTACATAAGCGGCTACATTGCCGTAAGGATAGGCGCCCGTGCGGACACAAAAGCGAGGTGCAACGCCATGCGCCGGTCGCACGCCATGCAGACCGCCCCAAGAGAGTCGCCCGCTCTATTCAAATGGATGAAAAAGATTGAGGCCCGGTGACTTGAATCAGAGGTCATCCCGGGCCCATCAGAGCTCGTAGAGCTCTTGGTTGCTTTGGTCTCGCTCTTCACGGCGCTTATCGAACTTTCCGAGGCACTCAAGCAGCATTCGAAGCATAACAAGTCGCTGCCATTAAGGCACCGACCTCTTGACCAAGCAACGGCGTTTCCCAGCTCTCCAGAACTTGGGCTGCCGTCAACTTTATTCTATCCGCGAGCATCTGGTTTACCAAATGGATTTTCGGTAAAGGAAGCACGGCACGCCCGCAAAACCACTACGCCCCAAGTGCCGCCATGGGAATCACCGCCACGCCGTCGTCGCGTGTGTAGGCAATGCTCCCCTTTCCAACCACGACCGCCAAAAACGCCGGCGCGGCATTCTGGGCGGCAGGATTGGAGAGCACTTTCCTCTCCAGCGCCTTGAGATTTCTCGCTCCATCGTCTGCTTTCGCATCACTCAGCTTGACCTCGATGGCTCCCCAGCGCCCGTCGTGCTCAACGATCAGATCGACCTCAAGGCCCTTCTCATCTCGGAAATAATGGACACTGTTGTCGACACCGCCGTAGGTGGAAAGGAACACGCGCACGTCGCGCAGGACGAGATTCTCAAAGAGCATCCCCAGCGTTTGCATATCGCCAAGCAGCCGCTCAGGGGTAGCCCCCAGCAACGCCGCCGCAAGTGACGGGTCACAGAAGTAGCGCTTGGGGCGCACGCGAACGCGGGCCTTCGAGCGCATGGGCGGCTCCCATCCGCACAGGTCCTCGGTCAGCTTGAGCCTGTTGAAGAGGTCCAAGTACGCAGCGATGGTCCTCTCGTCGGGGCCCGCCTCACCGTACGAGGCGTCCTTTACGAGCGTCTTGTACGTGACAGCCTGGCTCTCGTTCATGGCAAGAGCTCGCAAAAGGCCGTGTGCAAGCTCGGGCGACATGCCCTCGTCCAGCACGTTGACGTCGAGCACCGAGTGCACGTACTGGCTTGCCGTCTCTCGCGCAAGATCTTCCGAAAGCCCAAGATTTGCAGGCCAACCGCCCCTGCAGCACCAGCGGGCGACGTCATCCACCGTGCTCTCGCGACGCTGAGGGGCAAAATCCTCGCCCTTAAAGAGGCTTGCCAGTGACACGAGCGGCTCGCCGTCGCCCGACTCACACAGGGCCATGGGGCGCATTGACAGACGGGCGATCCTACCCGTGCCGGAATGACGAACATGGCTGCGCTCCTCGCTTTTGAGCGCGGTCGAGCCCGTGAGCAAAAGTGTCCCCCGTTCGTTGCCGCTCGCGTCCACGAAACGCCGGGCGGCATCCCAAACCTCGGGCACCTCCTGCCATTCATCGACCAGGTGTGGCGCATCGCCGATGAGCGCCAGGCTTGGGTCGACCTCTGCCGCCGCACGCTGCGCAGGCTCATCGAGCCTGGAGACGCTCGCCGAGCGAGAGAGCGCCGTCCAGGTCTTGCCGCACCATTTGGGGCCGTTGATCTCCACACAGCCAAACGCCCGCATAAGGGTGTCGAGGCGCTCCTCTATGAGCCGGGGCCTATATCCCTTTTGGGTCAATCTCTTTGGTGCATCCATAGACGGCCGTCCCTCTCTATCACGCGATATGCGAAATTACGCCATTCTCAATGCTGATTTTACGCTACTTTCAATGTAGTTTTTACGCCATGACAGATGTAGTTTTTACGCCATTTTCATTGAAGGTTTTACGCTTGGCATCCTTAGCGCGACGCTCGCTCAACCCCTGACCACCGGATTGCCCGAATTCCGGGATGCTGTCTCCGCTCCAAACAAAAGGCCCCAGCTCGCGATGGAGCCGGGGCCAAAGGCGCAGCGTATGTAGTTGATGCTGAGCGCGAACGGCCCGTCAGCAATGGTCGTCCGCGCCCTACCCTACCCGCGGTGACGGGCGCGGCTGTAGGGCGTATCCACCATGGGCAGATCCGGACGCAGCTTGCCGTCGAATGCGCGATAGGCGTTCTGCACGGCGGGCGCCGTGGGGATCGTTGCGATCTCGCCGATGCCCTTGCCGCCGTATGCCACGGGCAACAGCTCGTCCTTCTCCACGTAGATGGCGTGGATATTCGGGATCTCGGGCGCACGGAACAGCCCGAGCGTGCCGTACCTGGCCTGGGGTACGCAGTCCTTGAGCGGCCAGTCCTCGGTAAGCGCATAGCCCATACCCATGAGCACGCCGCCTTCAATCTGGCCCTGGATGGAGATGGGGTTGACCACCTTGCCGGAATCGTGCGCAGCATAGACCTCGCTCACGCGGCCGTCATCGTCCAGAATGACCACATGTGTGGCAAAGCCGTAGCAGATGTGGCTCTTGGGATTGGGAACATCCGCACCCAGCTTGTCGGTCGGCTCCAGATACACGTAGCCAAACTCGCACCCCTCGAGCGCCTTGATGGCGGCCGCAGGATCCTGAGGATGCATGCCCTGGCCGGCGACGAGTTCCTGCGTGTGCAGCTGATAGGCGCGACCGTCGTCGTACTCGATCTTGACGCCGTCGCCATGCGCGCTCACGGGAGTATCGGGTGCAGGCTTGCCGGCCTCGATGTCAAGCATGGCATCGCGCAGCAGGAAGGCGGCACCGCGCACGGCCTCGCCGGTCACGACCGTCTGACGCGAGCCAGACGTGGTGCCGGAGTCGGGAGCGTTCTCGGTGGAGCACTCGCCATTGGCGATGCAGCGAAGCGGCAGACCGCAGGCCTCGGCAACGTCTTGCAAAAAGACGGTGTTACAGCCCTGGCCGATGTCGGACGTGGCGGCGTAGACCACGGCGCGGCCATCCTCGATGCGGATCTTGCAGCGGCCGGCATCGGGCAGGCCCACGCCCACGCCGGCGTTCTTCATGGCGCAGGCGATACCGGCGTGTCCGGGATGCGCGTAGTAGGCATCCTTGACCTCGAGCAGCGTCTCCTTCAGCGCCGTGGAACAGTCGGCAATCTGGCCGTTGGGCAAAACTTCGCCCGGCTCGATGGCGTTACGGTAGCGGATCTCCCACGGATCCAGGCCGACCTTCTCGGCCAGCAGGTCGATCAGGCTCTCGAGCGCAAACTCGGACTGGCAAACGCCAAAGCCTCGGTACGCACCGGCGGGCGGGTTGTTGGTGTAGTAGCCAAAGCCGCGAATGTCGGTATTCTGGTACTTGTAGGGGCCGACGGCATGCGTACAGGCGCGCTCGAGCACCGGGCCGCACAGCGACGCGTAGGCGCCGGTATCAAAGTTGATCTCGCAATCCAGGCCGGTAAAGTTGCCCTCGGCGTCGCAGCCCAGCGTAAAGGTGCCGTCCATGGCGTGGCGCTTGGGATGGAACGCGAGCGACTCGGCACGCGTGAGCTTGCACTTCACGGGACGCTGGAACTTATATGCGGCGAGCGCGGCCAGATGCTGGATGGACACGTCCTCCTTGCCGCCAAAGCCGCCGCCCACGAGCATGGTCTCGACGACCACGCGCTCGGGCTCGCTATCCCAGCCAAACATGTGGGCGCACTCTTTACGCGTGTCGTAGGCGCCCTGGTCGGTCGACTGCACCTTGACGCCGTTCTTGTACGGGAAGGCGACGGCGCACTCGGGCTCCAAGAAAGCATGCTCGGTAAAGGGCGTAGTAAAGCGCTGCGTCACGGTGAACGCGCTCTCCGCCAGCGCCTTGGCGGCGTCGCCACGCGTCACATGGCGGCTCTGGCACACGTTGTCCTTGAGCTCCACCGTGTTGCCAAAGGCAAAGAAACTGTCATGCAGGCGCGGGGCGTCGGCGGCCTTGGCCTCGGCGATGTTGCGCACGGGCTCCAGCGGCTCGTAATCGATCTTTACGAGCTTCTTGGCCTTCTCGAGCGTCGCCTCGTCCTCGGCAACCACCAGCGCGATGGCGTCGCCCACGCAGCGGGTGATATCGCCCTGGGCGATCATGACGTCCCAGTCCTGGATAAGGTGGCCGACCTGGTTGACCGGCACGTCCTCGGCTCGCAGGATGCCCACCACACCGGGCAGGGCCTCGGCCTTGGAGGTGTCGATGGAGAGCACGCGGGCGCGCGGATACTTGGAGCGAACGGCGCTGGCATAGGTCAGGCCCGGCTGATCGAGCTCGTCGATGTCGTCGGGATACTTGCCCTCGCCGAGCACCTTCTTGCGCACGTCGATACGGAAGGCGCGCTTGCCCACGCCGTAGTCATCGCCGCGCTCCAGATCCTCGTCGATCTGCTTTTCGCCACGGAGCACCGCAGCTGCCAGCGAGATGCCCTCGATAATCTTCTTGTAGCCGGTGCAACGGCAGACATTGCCGCGGATGGCGTACTTGATCTGCTCCTCGGTGGGCTCGGGGTCCTCGGCGATGAGCGCTGCACCCGCCATGACCATGCCGGGGATGCAAAAGCCGCACTGCACGGCGCCCACGGCGCCAAAGGCGTACACGAAGGCCTCGCGCACGTCCTCGGGCAGGCCCTCGACGGTCACGATGTTGCGACCGGCGGCAAGAGCAGTGGTCAGTACGCACGCCTTGACGGCCGCACCGTCCACGTGGATGGTGCAGGTACCGCACGCGCCCTCGGAGCAGCCGTCCTTGGCGGAGTGAATGTGCAGGTCGTCGCGCAGGTAGCGCAGCAGCGGTTTGTTTTGGGTCGTCGTGCGCTCGACGCCGTTAACGGTAAAAGTGAATTCCTGTGCCATGGTGATTCCCTTCTACACGCCGGCGGCGATGCCGGTGCGGTCGTGGATAGCGCCATGCGGGCAGACGACGGCGCACATGCCACACGACAGGCAGTCCGCGCCGTCGATATGGGCGCAGTTGTCCTCGATGCGGATAGCGCCGGCGGGGCACTTTTTGGCGCACATGCCGCAACCGATGCAGCTCGTGTCGCAGATCTTGCGGGCAATGGCGCCCTTATCGGTGTTGTTGCAGCGCACCAGGATGTTCTGGTAGCCGGGAACGAAGGCAATCACGCGCTGCGGGCACGCCATGCCGCACAGGCCACAGCCCGTGCACTTGGAGCGGTCCACACGGGCGACGCCGTCGACCAGCGCGATGGCACCGTGGGGGCAGGCCGTAACGCAAGCGCCACAGCCAATGCAGCCTTCGCTGCAGCGGGCGTCGCCGCCTGCGGAAGCACAGCCGCTTCCGCAGGCAACGTAGGCCACGTGATGTTGAATGGATTTGGCCATAAGAGACTCGCCTATTTCTTAAGAAGGTACGAATAGTTGTCGCGCACGGCCCTGATGGTCAGGCGGACGGCCTCGGGCAGACCGGTGTTGACGGCATCGACCGAGACGGTGCGGACCGTGCCGGCGACGCGGACCTTAAAGTGGTCCTCGTCCACGGCCAGGAAGCCCTCGTTCTCGGAGTTCTCCATGTCCTGATCGCTCCAGAACAGGGTGAGCTTGTCCTTGTAGGGACGGCCCTCCTGGTAGGGGCAGAACACGGCGCAGTTGCCGCACTCGTTGCACATACCGTCGACATGGACGACCTGATGCTTGGCCAGGCCCGGCACCTTAACGGCCACGTTGGCGCGGTTGGGGCACACGTCGCAGCAGACCTCGCACACCGAGCCGCAGCCCAGGCAGCGAGTCTTGGTGCAGTTGCGCTTGTCGCGGCACAGCGACCCCTTGCGCTCGTAGCAGGTGTCCTCGCGACCGGCCTGAGCATTCTGGTCGGCGTACTTGTTAAAGTCCACGCCGGCGATGGCACGGGCGACCTCGGCGGCGTCGGCGATAGCCTCGACCACGGTGGCAGGACCGCGGCGGCAGTCGCCCGCAGCCCAGACGCCCTCGACGCCGGTGGAGGTGGCGGCAAGGCGGCCGCGACGGTCATGCTCGACGCCCGCGGCATCGTACAGGCTGGCATCGATGCCCTCGCCCACGGCGCAGATCACCGTGGTGGCGGAAAGCTCGACGGTCTCGCCCGTGGCGACGGGACTGCGACGGCCGCTTGCATCCGGCTCGCCGAGCTCCATAACGTCGCAGGTCAGCACGGAGCCGTTGAGCGCCTTGGGCGCCAGCAGCTCGCAGAACTCAACGCCGTCGGCAAAAGCAAGATCGAGCTCTTCCTCGTCGGCGGGCATCTGCTTCTTGGTGCGGCGATACACCAGGCGCACGTTCTTCACGCCGGCAAGGCGCTTGGCCACGCGGGCCGCGTCCATGGCGGTGTTGCCGGCGCCAATGACCACGACGTCCTCGCCCAGCTCGAGCTTCTCGCCCTTCTTGGCGGCCTCGAGGAACTCCAGCACGTCGAGCTCGGCGCCCTCGCCCAGGCCCGCAGAGCCGGGCATCCAGGCACCGGTGGCCACGACCACGTCGGTAAAGCCCTGGGCCTTGAGCTCGTCAATGGAATCAACGCGAGCGTTGAGCTGCACCTTGGCGCCAAAGGCCAGGCAGAGCTCGGCATCGTGGGAGATATCGTCGCTCGCGATGCGGAACTCGGGAATCACGTGACGGACCACGCCACCGAGAGAGTCGCGGGCCTCAAAGATGGTGACGGGCACGCCGGCGCGCGTCAGGAAGAACGCCGTCGCCAGACCGGCAGGGCCGCCGCCGATAACGGCAACGTTGCGCTCGCCGTCGTTTGCGATGGCCTGGGCGCGCAGCTTGGGCAGCACGGCGGTCATGGCCTCGCGGGCGGCCTTGAGCTTGCTGGCGCGAATCTGGGCGCCCTCGGGCTCGTAGAACGCACGCTCGCAGGCACGGCCGCAGGGATGCGGGCAGATGGTGCCGGTAATGAACGGCAGGGCGTTGCGCTCGATGATGATGTTGAGTGCGTCCTCGTAGCGGCCCTCGTCAACAGCCGCCAGGTAGGCGGGAATATCCTGCTGGATGGGGCAGCTCGTGCGGCACGGCGTGGTAAAGCAGTCGGAAAGCGGGCTCTTGCCGGCGACCTTGCGGTCGGGCAGCGGACGCAGCGGCTTCTTGTAGAGCGGGTTGGTGAGCGAGTCAGCCTGAATCGCGGTCACAGCCTCGAGAGAGACGCCCGCGAACGGCTTGCCGTCCAGATCGCCAAATTCGCCGGCCATCTGACTAAAGCGCTCGTAGCCACCGGGCTTGAGCACGTCGGTCGCCAGGGTAACGGGCCAAATGCCGGCATCGTACAGGGCGCGGATGTTGTAGACCGTGGCACCGCCGGAGTAGCTGATGCGCAGTTTGCCATCGAACTGCTCGGTAATGCGGCGGGCGGCCTCGATGGTCAGCGAGAACAGCGAACGGCCGGACATGTACATCTCGGTAGAGGGCAGCTCGTTTCTCGTCACGTCGACGGGGAACGTGTTGGTCAGCTTGACGCCAAACTCCAGGCCGCGCTCGGCGCACAGGGCGATCAGGCGCTCGAACATAGGCACGGCATCGGTCCACTGCAGGTCCTCGCGGAAGTGCGTGTCATCGAAGACGATGTAGTCAAAGCCCAGCTCGTTGAGGCGCTGGCGGGCAAACTCATAGCCCAGCAGTGTGGGGTTGCACTTGATGTAGGTGTTGAGGCCCTTCTCGGTGATCAGATAGGTCGCGATGCGCTCGATCTCGGCCGGCGGGCAGCCGTGCAGGGTAGACTCGGTGATGGAGTTGGAGACGCGTGCCGGGATGGACTCGACGAACGCGGCGTCGACATGCTCAAACTTGTCCAGGTTGGCGAGCGCCCATGCGCGGCACTCGCTCCAGACGTCGGAGCCGCTGGCGTCCTTCATGCCCTCGATGTAGGCGTCGACCTTGGGGCTCTTGATGCCCTCCAGGTCATAACCCACGGACATGTTGAAGACAAAGCCGTCCGGGCTGCCCAGGCCGTACTCGCGAGCGATCAGGTGGCAGGCAAACCATGCCTTCACGTACTCGGCAAAGGCCTGCGGAACCTCGAGCTCGGTCGACCACTCGCAGTTGTAGCACTCGTCCTGCGCCACGATGCAGGGCTTGTTCACACACTTGGAGAGCTCCTCGCCGTCCATAACCTGAACGGTCTTAAGCTCAAAGAAGCGGGAACCGGCCACATAAGAGGCCACGATGTTCTGGGCAAGCTGCGTGTTGGGACCGGCGGCCGGGCCAAACGGAGTCTCGATGCGCTCGTCAAAAATGGGAAGCGCGCCCTCCTGGTTGGTCGTGACCATCTTGCGCACGCCAAAGACGGCGCCCTGGGTCTTGTGCTCCTCGATGATCCAGTTCATCAGCTGCGAAAACGGGATCGGCCTCATGATGTCGCTCATAGTGAGCTCCTCTCTGTAACGCCCGGCGAGACCGCGCGGCGGGCGCAAATACGGTGTAGCGCTAGCACAGCGCCGGCGACCCCGCGGAGGTCGCCTATACGCGCGTCGAATGCGGCGAAACACCCGACGCGCGTGAATCTACTTGTGAATTAGTAGGTGCAATCGTTGAGCGTGCTCCAGAGCTTCTTGGACTCAGCCATGGTCCACGCGTTGATCTTGTCCTCATCAATCCCAACGAACTCGCGATCCTTGTACAGGACGCGGCCGTTGATGATGGTGGTGCGGCAGTTTTTACCCATCATGCCAAAGAGCATGTGGCCGTCGATGTTCTCCTCGCTCAGCGGCGTAAAGGGCTTGTAGTCCATAACGATAACGTCGGCGGCAGCGCCGGCCTCGAGCACACCGAGCTTGCGATCGAAGTACTTGCTCGCCATCTTGGCGTTGTTCTCAAACAGCATCGTCATGGCCTCGCACCAGCCCACGTTGGGCATGGCAGCGTTGTGGCGCTGAATGATCAGGAAGACCTTAAGGCTCTCGAGCATATCGTGGGTGTAGGCGTCGGTACCCATGCACACGGGGATGCCGCGGCGGAAGAACTCGAGCACGGGGGCGCAGCCCACGGCGTTGCCCATATTGGATTCGGGGTTGTTGACCAGCCAGGTGCCGGACTCCTTGACGATATCCATCTCGGCAGGCGTCACGTGGATGCAGTGGCCCAGCATGGTGTCGGGACCAAGCAGGTTGTGCTGCAGCAGGCGCTCGACGGGGCTGATGCCACCGCGGTTGAGGCGGGAGTCCCACACGTCATTCATGCCCTCGCACACATGGATGTGGAAGCCGGTCAGGCCGTTGTTGGCCTCGGCCATCTTGTCCATGGTCTCGTCCGACAGCGTAAAGGTGGCATGCCCGCCAAACATGGCAGCGATCATGTGGTTGTCGTTATCGCGACGCTCCTTGGCGGCCCACTTGGCAAATTCGGCGTTCTCGGCAATGGCCTGGTCGCATTTTTCCTGGCCACGGCGATCGGAAACCTCGTAGCACAGGCACGAACGCATGCCCAGCTCCTGAGCTGCATCCTTAATGGTAAAGAGGCTTCCCGGGATCTCGCAGAAGCTCGCATGGTGATCGAAGATCGTGGTGACGCCATCACGGATGGAGTCCAAAATCGTAGCATAGGCGCTGGCCTTGGTGCCGTCGAGCGTCAGGTTGTCGTCGATCTTCCACCACTGCTGCTCGAGATTCTCCAAGAAGTTGGTGGGGTTGCAGCCCTTAATGGCAAGGCCGCGGGCCAGACCCGAGTAGATGTGGGTGTGGCAGTTGATGAGTCCGGGCATGATGAGGTTGCCCTGGGCATCGACGTACTCGGCATCCGGGTACTTGGCCTTGAGCTCGCGCTCGGGGCCCACTTCGACGATCGTATCTCCGTCAATGGCGACCGCACCGTTGGGAATGAACGGAGTCTGAGCGTTGCGGGTAAAGACGGAACCGTTAGCGACCAGAAGCATAAATGCTCCCTTCAACATCAGAGGCGGGGTTTGACACCTCTGACATGGCGGAAGTGCGAAGCGCCGGCCTACACCGGAAACGGGCCCTCTCCCGTCAACGCTTCACCAAAGGGACAAGCCCTTTGAAGTGCGGCTTGGCGCCGCATGGCGCCGGCGGACGAGGCGATGCGTCCGCCGGCGAATAGCACCGAATTGGTTACTTCTTGCTCTCGGGCAAGACCAGATCCACGGCAGCGTCCTTGGCAGCATCGATGTGCTGAGCCACGACCGGCGTTTGCGGAAGGATCAGGTTAAGGACAATGGCCATGATGGCGGTGGGGGTTACGGCATTGGAGCCGATGACGGTGGACACCCAGGCGGGCATACCCTCGCCGGCAAGGCAACCGCTGGCCATCCAGATACCCAGGCCAAAGACGACGGAGGTGCCGACGATGGTGGTAGTGCGCTGCGTGAGGCCCTCGCGGGTGAACATGCGCACACCGTTCATGGTGATGGTGCCAAAGACGCCGACGGTCGCGCCGCCGATGACAGGCTGCGGGATGGCGGAAAGGACGGCAGAGAGCTGCGGGAACAGGCCGGCGATGGCAAAGACGGCCGCGATGATCACAAAGACCCACTTGTTGACGACCTTGTTGGAGCAGATGATGCCCACGTTCTGGCCAAGGGCGCTGGTGGGAAGACCGCCCAGCAGGCCGCCGACCATAGAGGTGAGGCCCTGGGACACGATAGCGCCGGAGAGCTCGCGCTCGGTGGGCATACGGTCGATGGAGCCCAGGCAGGCGGCAGAGACGTCGCCGATAACCTGGATGGCAACCATGGGGAACACGACGGCGAGGGTAATGCAGACCTCGGGATCAAACTCGAGCGCATAGGGCATGAGCTTGGGAAGGGCGAAGACCTGGGCGGTGGCGACGCTGGAGAAGTCGATCATGCCAAAGGGGATGGAGACGATCATGCCAACGATCATGCCAAAGAACACGGATCCCAGCTTGAGCGTGCCCTTGCCAAAGTTGGCGAGCGCAAAGACCACGGCGAAGGTGATAAGAGCGACGCACCAGGCCTGCGGGGTGCCCCACAGCGGCGTACCCATACCGCCGGCCATATACTTGACGGCCGTGGGATACAGCGAAACGCCGATGGAGAAGATGACCGTACCGGTCACGACGGGCGGGAACAGCCACTTGATCTTGCTGTAGGCCAGACCAAAGAGGACCGCGACGGCGCCGCCGACGATCTCGCCACCCAGCAGCGCACCAAAGCTAAAGCCCGAGGCACCCATGGCCTGCAGGGCCGGCAGGAACGCGAACGAAACGCCCATGACGATGGGCAGGCCGCCGCCGATGCGACGGAAGGGAGCGAAGGCCTGAAGGGCCGTGTCGATCGCCGAAAGAATGAGCGCGACCTGGATGATGTCGGTGCTCTGCTGGCTATTAAAGCCGTAGACGCCGGCCATGATGACCGCCGGGGTAATGATGCCGGCAAACGATGCCAGTACGTGCTGAAGGGCACACGGGATCATTTCCTTAACGGGAGGCATGCCTTCGCGAGTGAACAGGGCTTCAGTGCCGTTCGTAACCGTCTCCTGGGTCATTTGACCACCAATCCTCGAAGTAGTTGTTTTCGCATCTAACGCTCTATTGTGACGCAGTGCGGGGTTGAGGTTGTGCCTTCATTGCATATCGTATTAAAGATGATTCTCATTCTCAATAATAATTTTTTGTTATCAGACTATTCTTCAGCTGAAATAACGCATTTCCGCAGGTCAGGAAAGTGTCTGGTCAAAATAACATCTAACTTTTCTTTTGGTCGACCGTTTACCGCCAAATATCTACCGTTCGTCTGCATTACGCAATGTACCTGCGAATATACGAGATGATGGGCAGCGTGTTACCATGAGAAAAAATTGTTATGAACACTTCGATAGAACCCAAAGGAGTTGCCCGTGAACGAGACCGTACGTCGCTTTTTGCCGATGGTCGATTTCCTGGAGCAGATACTCGGCAAAAACAGCGAAATCGTACTGCACGATTTCTCGGATCCCGACCACGCCATCGTCGATATTCGCAACGGCATCGTGAGCGGCCGCAAGGTCGGCGGTCCTGCCACCGATCTGGCACTCAAGATCATGCACGACGCCAAGTATCGCGACCTGCCGTTTATTACGGGCTACGAGGGCCGCGGCGCCGGAGGCAAGACGTTGGAGTCAGCGACGTTCTTTATCCGCGAGGACAACGAGATCGTCGGCATGCTCTGCGTCAACACCGATCTTTCCACGGTACGCTCCATCAACGCCATGGCGCAGCAGCTCATGGCGTGCTTCAACGCGGCGCCGACGCGCACGGAGCCCGCCCCTATCGAGGTCGAAAGCCTTTCGGAGTCTACACAGGAGCTCATCGACCGCAGCATTGCCGAGTTGCTGAGCGCGCGTGGGCTGGATGTAGCGTCGCTTGGTCAGAGCGACCGTGTGGACGTCATTCGCCACCTCAACGGCAACGGGGTGTTCATGCTCAAGGGCGCCGTGGCCTGCGCCGCCACCGCACTGGGCATCTCGGAGCCCAGCGTCTACCGCTACCTGCAAAAAGTCCGCAAGGATGGCTAACCCACCGATCCCTTGGGGACGGAGGAAAACGGATCATTTTTGTCGCATCGCTTGACTAAAGACCCTGCAGCTCGCACGCGCTGCAGGGTCTTTTTGCATGTCATGTTTAGTTGTGGCCAACGCCTTAGAGAGCGGCGACGACCTCGATCTCGACCAGACCGCCAGCCGGAAGGGCGGCAACCTGGAAGGCGCTGCGCGCGGGGAACGGAGCCTCGAACTTGGAGGCGTAGATCTCGTTCACGGCGGCGAAGTCGGCGATGTCGGCCAGGTAGACCGTGGTCTTGACGACATCGGCAAAGGTGGCGCCGGCAGCAGTCAGCAGGGCCTCGACGTTAGCAAGGGACTGCTTAGCCTGGGCCTCGACGCCCTCGGGCATCTTGCCAGTTGCGGGGTCGATGCCCAGCTGGCCGGACAGGAACACCATGTTGCCGGTCTGGATGCCGGGGGAATACGGTCCGATGGCTGCGGGTGCGTTATCGGAAGACACGACGGTCTTGCTCATGTTTTTCTCCTTACAATCAAATAGAGAGCGTGAGCGCGGCGTTCGCACCGGGAGGCACAGTTCGGTCTGAACACCGCGCTTGATTGGGATAGTACTCAAGGTTTCTGTTTGATGCAAGAATATTATCAGCTTGCGAGAATATTTTATCGCCCAACGGTTTCCCCGAACCGCTGAACGGTTCTCCACGGGGTCAGCCAGCCCAAGCTGCTGAAGACTTTATCCCGCTTGGAGCACGGGCATCGCCTGCCGCAACGGCGCCACTATACTTTTGATTATCTGAGCATTTTGAAAGGCAGGATATGACCGCAACCGCCAGTCGAACCACCAATCGCAGACCCGAGCTCTTGGCCCCCGCCGGAGGCCCGGAGCCCTTTGCCGCCGCGCTCGCTGCCGGGGCAGACGCCATCTACTGCGGCATGGGCAGCTTCAACGCCCGCCGCAAGGCAACCAACTTTACCGACGAGGCCTTTGAGCAAGCCTGCCGCGCCGCGCATCTAGCCGGGTCGCGCGTCTACGTCACGGTAAACATCGTCATCAAGCAGTCCGAGATGAGCGATGCGCTGCAACTCATCCATCGCTGCTCCACGCTGGGCGCCGACGCCTTCATCATCCAGGACTGGGGCCTGTTCTTTGAGGTCAAGCGCACGATGCCCGGCATCGAGACGCACATCTCGACCCAGGCGAACATCCATGATGACCGCGGAACGCTTTGGTGCCGCGAGCAGGGCGCCGACCGCGTGACCCTCTCGCGCGAGCTCTCCATCGACGAGATCGCCGTCATTCACAACGCCGCGCCCGATGTGGACCTGGAGGTCTTTAGCCACGGTGCCATCTGCTTTTGCTACTCGGGTCTGTGCCTGCTGTCGAGCTTTGCCATGGCTGGCCGCTCGGCCAACCGCGGCATGTGCGCCCAGCCCTGTCGCCTGCCCTACGAGCTAATTGACGAGAACGGCCGCTCGCTCTCCCCTGCCGGTCGCGAGCGCGCGCTGTGCCCGCGCGACACCAACACGTCGCTGCTTGTTCGCCGTCTGTATGACGCCGGCGCCGCATCGCTCAAGCTCGAGGGCCGCATGAAGGCCCCCGATTACGTGTATTCCATCGTCGACGTGTACCGTCATCAGATTGATGACATGCTGGCCGATGTTTCGACCTCCAAGGATGAGGATGCAGCCCGCCAGCGCCAGCTCAAGCGCTGCTTTAATCGCGACTTTACGCACGCCTACCAGGATGGCACCTCGGGCGACGAGATGATGAGCTACGAGCGCTCCAACAACCGCGGCCAGATTGTGGGCACGGTGCTGGGCAGCCATCTGGCCAACCGCGATGTACGCGGACTCAAGCCCGACGATCGCCGTCGCCGCGCCGCCATCGCCCGCATTGAGCTGCTTGAGCCCGTGGGCAAGGGCGACCTGCTGGAGCTTCGCCACGATAACGAGTTTGACCAGTTCCTGACCACCATTGCCGCCGATGATGCCGCTGCCGGCGATGTTATCGAGTGTCGCGTGCCCCGTAGCATGCCCGAGGGCTGCCGCGTGCGCGTGATTCGAAGCCAGCGCGCCATTGACGCCGCCGGCGCCGCACTCAAGCGCGATGTGCTGCGTCGCCGCGCCGTAGACGTGTCCGTTGTGGCGCGTCTGGGCGAGCCGTTTACCGTTACGCTCACCTGCTGCGACGACCCCGCGCTCACCGCCACCGCCACCGGCTTTACCGTCGAGGCCGCCAAAACTCGCGCGGTCGAGGCGTCCGATCTGGTTGAGCACGTCGGGCGCATGGGCTCCTCTCCCTTTGAGGCAGCGAGCTTTGATGTGGCGCTCGATGAGGGCTGCGGTATGGGCTTCTCCGCCGTGCACAAGGTGCGCGCCGCCGCCTGTAAAGCATTGGAGGAGGCCATTCTGGCACCGTATGAGGAGCGCGCGAAGACGCTCGACCTGCCGGTGCTCGACAAATGTACGCGCCCCATGCCCAAGCACTACCGCGATGAGCCGCAGATTTGCGCCACCGTCACCTCGCTCGAGGGCGCCGAGGCCGCTCGTGCGGAGGGCGCCACGCGCATCTATATGACCACCGACGCGCTCGAGGCTGTCGGACTCTCCCCTACCGATACATTTGAGCAGGGTATCGTGCCCGTACTCGACGAGGTCTGCCGCGCCGTCGACCACGAGCGCGTCGATCCCTGGGTTGTTGCCGGCGCCACGGTCGCTATTGGCAACATCTCCGAGCTTGCCCTGGCCGCCCAGGTTGGCGCCACGGCCGAGATTCGCTCTTGCCTGCCGGTTCACAACGCACCCTGCATGGAGGCGCTTGCCGAGCGCGGAGCCGGTGCGTTTTGGCTCTCGCCCGAGATCACACTCGACGAGATTGTCTCGCTCGGCGCCGCCGCGCCCGCGGCTCTGGGCATCACCGTGTTCGGCCGCCCGCGCGTCATGACAAGCGAGCATTGCATTCTGCAGGTTGCCAACGGCTGTATCCACGATTGTGCCAACTGCCGCCTGCGTGCCCGCAAGCTCTCGCTCAAGAATATCGACGGCAAGATCATGCCGGTGCGTACCGACATCCACGGCCGTTCACGCCTGTACGACGCCTACCCCATCGACCTCACGCCGCAGGTACTGCAGTTGCTCGACGCCGGCGTCCGTCGTCTTATGGTCGACGGAACCCTGCTCGAGGCCGATGAGATTGGCCGTGCCGTCGCTCGCGTCCGTCGCGCCGTCGAGGCGGCTCAAGCCGGCCGCAAGCCCGCCGCCCGCCTGCGCGGCGCCACCTCGGGCTGCATGTTTGTGGGAATTAGCTAACCGAAAGGCTTACACGTGAACGAAGAACCTCAAGTCCTCTACTGCGACGCCTGGCTCATGGCCATCGACAAGCCCGCCGGCATGATCGTCCACGGCGACGGCACCGGCGAGCGCACGCTCACCGACTACGCCAGCGACCTGCTGCTGGCGATGGGTGACGGCTTTGCCGCGACCGACATGCAGCCGCTCAACCGCCTGGACCGCAACACCACCGGCGTGGTGTTGTTTTCGCTCGACAAACAGACGCAGCCCGCCTTTGACCAAATGGTCATCGACCACGCCTTCGAAAAGCACTATCTGGCGCTGGCCGAGGGCAAGATCGACTGGAACGAGAAGCTCATCGACAAGCCCATCGCCCGCGACCGTCACGACAGCCGAAAGATGCGCGTCGGCGCCAGCGGCAAGCCGTCTCAAACTCGCGTGAAGGTGCTCAAACGTCTTAAGAGCCGTCGTGGCCTGCCCGCGCGCTCGTATATCGATGTCGAGTTGCTCACCGGCCGCAAGCACCAAATCCGTGTGCACCTGGCAAGCGAGCATCATCCCCTGGTTGGCGACGACCTGTACGGAACGCCGCGCCCCTGCGGCCTGATGCTCCACGCCCACAGCGTGTCCTTTACGCATCCCGTAACCGGTGAGCACATCCACATCGAAGCCCCCTGCCCCTGGGAACCCTAAACCACCACAATGGGGACAGGCACCTTTGTGGTGATTTTGCCCCAATGGCTCAGCCGCGGTCCCAAAACGTCTCGATCTGTAACAGTAACTCGGCAAAATCGGCCCCAGATGTTACAGATCGAGACAAAGGAACGGCGTAACCACCACAATGGGGACAGGCACCTTTGCGGTGGTTTTGGCCTTGTCCCGTCGCTAGACCGTGATGACGTTGTCCATCGACTGGTACTTGGCGGGCACCTCGCCCGCGGTGATAACCGTTGCGTCGCGGAAGTCCGCGAATTTTACGGGAGCCACCATGCCAAACTTACTGGCGTCCGAGATTACGAAGCGTTTGGCTGTATGGCGCATCGAGATACGCTTGACCTGCGCTTCCTCGATATCCGGTGTGGTGAGACCTTGCTCGGCGGCGATGCCATTGGAACCCCAAAAACCGCAGTTGAAGTTATAGCGGTCCAGGGTCGCCAGGGCATCGGGGCCAACGAGCGCCTCGGTCTCGGGCTTGAGCTCGCCGCCCAGCACCACGGTGCGCATGCCGCGCACAGCGAGATGCTGAGCATGGAGCACGGAATCAGTCACATAGGTGACCGATTCGAGATGCGGAAGATGCTCGATGAGTCTGAGCGTTGTCGAACCCGAATCGATGTACACAAAGCTCTCGGGCTCCACGAGCGCCGCGGCGCGGGCGCAGATACGCTCCTTGTCGTCGTTATGGAGATCACTGCGCTCACTGATCGTTAGGTCGCGCGTCACGTGCGCGCGCTCAAGACTTGTCGCGCCACCGTGCACCTTGGCGATGCGGTGCGCTCGGTCGAGCGTCTGTAGGTCGCGTCGAATGGTAGAGGCCGTCACGCCCAGGGCATCGGCAAGCTCGGGCACCGTTACCGAGCCAGCCTGCTGCACCATCGACACGATCGTATTGAGCCTATCTTCCGCAAGCATCGCTTACTCCTCCTCGGGGTAGACGACTCCCCAATCGGCGCGGAGCTTGGTCATGAGCTCCATCACATCAGAAGCATAATCCAGAAGCTCACGCTTGGAATCGTCGCCGGCGACGGCCTGCTCGAGGTCAGCCATCTCGTAGCACAGGGCATAAGCTTCGGTGCCCGCGGCGACCTCCTCGCGATGACCGTCCGCGGTCCACACGATCGTCGCGTGATCGGCGCGCGGATACTCGTTGACCTCGACATAGCAATTGTCAAAGCTGATAACCGAGCGCTTTGGCTGCTTGGAGTGGAGCGTAAGGCTCACGACGCCCAGCTGCTGCTCGGCATTGCGGCAGACGATGCCGCCTGCAACGTCCACGCCGGTCTTGCAGGTGTTACCCAGTGACACGACCTCGACGGGCTGGCTCGCCATAAACAGGCGCATGACGGACAGGGCGTATACGCCAATATCGAGCATGGCACCGCCGGCGAGGTTGCGATTGTAGAAACGGTTGGTCAGGTCGCCGTACTCCTTGTAGCTACCAAAGTTGAGCTGAGCGAGGTTCATGCGGCCAAACTCGCCGGCATCCATGCGGCGGCGCAGCTCTTGATACAAGGGCATGTGGAGCACCGTGGTAGCGTCCATAAGGACCACGTTGTGTTCGGCGGCAATGGCGCGGGCCTCATCGAGCTCGGCGGAGTTGAGCGTGATGGCCTTCTCGCAGAGAACGTGCTTGCCGGCCGCCAGGGCGGCGCGCAGATAGGTGATATGGGTGTTGTGCGGGGTGGTGATGTAGACGGCGTCGATGTCAGGATCGGCGTAGAGATCCTCAACCGTGTCATAGACCTTCTCGATGCCATACTGCTCGGCAAAAGCTTGACCCTTGGATAGCGTACGGTTTGCGACGCCCGCAAGCTTGCGGCCGGCAAGAGCTAGAGACTGGGCCATCTGGTTGGCGATAACACCGCAACCGATCACAGCCCAGCGAAGCTCGGGAGCCGTAAAAATGTCGTCGGGGAACGGCCGATCCTGGACCGAGGCAAACGCCGCCTTAGCGGCTGCTTCGGCGTCGAGCGGAGCCTGTTTGGAATCTGCCATGAGTGCCTCCTGAGTCATCGGAAGTCCTTCATTTCTAACAGCCCTATATTCGCACAATTGCGCGCGCTTTTGCTTGTATTTGCGTTTTTATTTGTTTATCGGTCATTATTTAACCATAGTTAGCAGATATTTGCGCGGCCATGCGCATCATCGCGCAAGACTCTGCGCGTAAATGCGCATGCGACAATCCTTGTGAAACATATAGGGGCGGAGCACCAAAGCCCTAAAGACAGAGCCAGCTGTATTACTTCACCCCTCTGGGGGCACCAGACATCGAAGGACTGTCCCTAGGTGCCGCTTTCGTTGAAGCCTATCCTAGATGGCCAGATATACAGATCTAAAGACCGTCCCTATCAACTAGTCATTTAAGTCTGTCCCCAATGAGTGGGGATAGAAAAAGGCCCGGATGCCGTGGGGCATCCGGGCCTTTGCTAGCAACTTGATGTTGCGGGCAGCTTAGAACTTGTGGCCACACTTCTTGCAGACGCGCAGCTTGTTCTTGCCGTCCTTCTCGTGACCGACGCGGGTAACCTTACCGCACTCGGGGCAAACGAGATTGACGTTGGAGGCGTCGATGGGAGCCTCCTGCGAAACGATGCCGCCCTGCTGGTTGGCAGCGTTGGGCTTGACGGCCTTCTTGACGACCGAAACGCCCTCGACAACGACCTTGTTCTCGGCGGGGAGAGCACGCAGGACAACGCCCTGCTTGCCGCGATCCTTACCAGAGAGAACCTGGACCTTATCGCCCTTCTTGATATACATATATCTCCCCTAACTACAGGGTCTCGGGAGCGAGCGAGACGATCTTCATGTACTTCTTGTCACGAAGCTCGCGAGCGACGGGCCCGAAGATACGGGTGCCGACGGGCGAACCATCGTTGTTGATGACAACGCAGGCGTTCTCATCAAAGCGAATGTAGGAGCCATCCTTGCGGCGGATCTCCTTAACGGTGCGAACGACGACGCAACGGACAACGTCCTTCTTCTTGACGTTGGCGCCAGGGGTAGCCTCCTGGACAGCACCGATGAACACATCGCCGATGCCTGCATAACGACGCTTGGAACCGCCAAGCACCTTGATGCAGCGAATCTTGCGAGCGCCGGAGTTGTCGGCGACGTTCAGCATGGTTTGCATCTGAATCATGGTAGATGTTCCTCCGAACTAAGAACCGAAGAGAGGTGCGCAGCCTTTATACGGCCCGTGGTATGCAAGCCAGGCATACGCACATCTTCGGAAACGTACAAGTCGTAAGAGCGACTGCTTATTTAGCGCGCTCGACGACCTCGATGAGGCGCCAACGCTTCATCTTGGACATAGGACGGGTCTCCATAACGCGGACGGTATCGCCCACGCCAGCCGTGCACTCCTCGTCGTGAGCGTGCAGCTTCTTGGAGCTGGTCATCATCTTGCCGTACTTGGGGTGACGCTTGCGCTCGGTGATGGTGACAACAATGGTCTTGGCACCGGAGACGGAGGTAACGACACCCGTACGGACCTTACGCGAGTTACGCGAATCAGTCATGTTCTCTCCTTAGGTCCTACTCGGCGACAGCGGACTTCTCCGCTGCGATCTCGCGGGCGCGCTGCTCCGTGAGGACGCGAGCGATGTCCTTCTTCACGGTGTTGACGCGAGCGGTGTTGTCCAGCTGGCTGGTGGCCATCTGGAAACGAAGGTTAAAGAGCTCGGCGCGCATTTCCTTCAGCTTCTCAACGAGCTGAGCGTCCGAGAGCTCACGAATCTCTGCGGGCTTCATTAGTTCTCCTCCTTGGCGGCGGCGGCGTCCTCAGCAGCCCACTTGGCCTCGAGAGCGGCCTCCTCAGCCATCTCCTTCTCGATGCGCTGCTCAGCGTTCTTGGCAGCAACAATCTTGGTCTTGATGGGGAGCTTGTGCTGCGCAAGACGCAGAGCCTCGCGAGCGACCTCCTCGGGAACACCCTTGACCTCGAACATGATGCGGCCGGGCTTGACGACGGCCACCCACTCCTCGGGATTACCCTTACCAGAACCCATGCGAGTCTCGGCGGGCTTCTTGGTGATGGGCTTATCGGGGAAGATCGTGATGTAGACACGACCGCCACGCTTCATGTAGCGGGTCATAGCAATACGAGCGGCCTCGATCTGACGGTTGGTGATCCAATGGGCCTCGAGAGCCTGGATACCAAACTCGCCGAAATGCAGCTCGGTATTACCCTTGGCCTGGCCCTTCATGGAGCCACGCTGCACCTTGCGGTGAAGAATACGCTTAGGGGCAAGCACTACTGACCCCTCCTCTCGGAGTTACGACGACGAGGACGGGAAGAGCCCTCGAGTGCAGGGTTGGGAACAGGCTGGCCCGGGAGCTTCTCGCCCAGGTAGATCCAGACCTTCACGCCGCAAGCGCCCATGGTGGTGCTGGCGACAGCCGTGCCGTAGTCGATCTTGGCACGGAGGGTGTGCAGAGGCACGCGACCCTCGCGGTACCACTCACGACGGCCCATCTCGGCACCGCCGAGACGACCGGAGCACTGGATACGGATGCCCTTAGCGCCGGCCTTGCGGGCAGACTGGACAGCCTTGCGCATAGCGCGACGGAAGGCAACGCGGCCCTCGAGCTGCTCGGCGATAGACTGAGCAACGAGGTTGGCGTCGAGCTCGGGGCGCTTGATCTCGACAACGTCGACGGAGAGCTGGCCCTTGGAGACGCCAGCGACCTTCTCGAGCTCGGTGCGGAGGGTATCGATCTCGGCGCCCTTCTTACCGATGACAACGCCGGGGCGAGCGGTGAGGATGATGACCTTCACCTTGTCGCCAGCGCGCTCGATCTCGACGCGGGAGACAGCTGCGCGGGAAAGACGCTTCTCGAGGTACTTGCGGATCTCGAGATCGTTACCGAGGGTCTTAGCGTAATCCTTCTCTGCGAACCAGCGGGAGCGCCAGTTCTCGGTGATGCCAAGACGGAAGCCGGTGGGGTAGACTTTCTGACCCATACAGCTTTACGCCTCCTTTCGAGGAGCAACGACGACGGTGATGTGGGAAGTACGCTTCAGAATGCGAGAAGCGGAACCCTTGGCGCGGGGACGGATGCGCTTAAGCGTCGGACCCTCGTCAACATAGGCAGCGGCGACAACCAGGTTGTCGGCACGCAGACCGTTGTTGTTCTCGGCGTTCGCAACGGCGGAACGGAGAACCTTCTCGACATCCACGGCGACGGCGCGGTCGCAGAAGTGGAGGATGTCGAAGGCCTGAGCGACAGGCTTGCGGCGGATCAGATCGACCACCAGGCGGGCCTTGCTGGGGGAAACACGCACGTACTTAGCGACGGCGCGAACCTCGGTGGCCTCAGTTTCAATAGACTTAGTTGCCATTTACGGTTAACCCCCTATTTGGCCTTGTGGCCACGGAACGTACGAGTCGGCGCGAACTCGCCGAGCTTGTGACCAACCATGGACTCGGTAACATACACGGGCACATGCTTGCGGCCGTCGTGGACGGCGATGGTGTGACCAACCATCTCGGGGAAGATGGTGGACGCGCGGGACCAGGTCTTCACGACGTCCTTCTTGCCAGCCTCGTTCATCGCGGTGATACGCGAGAGAAGGCGAGTCTCCACGAACGGGCCCTTTTTGAGACTTCTGCTCATAAGTGCTTTCTCCTAAAACTCGGTATCCGAAATTACTTCTTACGGCGACGAATGATGTGCTGGTTCGAGACCTTCTTCTTCTTGCGCGTACGAAGGCCCTTCGTCGGCTTACCCCAGGGGGTAACAGAGGGACGACCAGAGGTGTGGTTCTTGCCCTCGCCACCGCCGTGCGGGTGGTCGACAGGGTTCATGACGGTACCGCGGACGGTCGGGCGCACGTTCATGTGACGCTTACGGCCGGCCTTGCCGATGACGATGTTGGAGTGATCGGCGTTGCCGACCTCACCGACGGTGGCGCGGCAGGTAACGAGGATGCGGCGCATCTCGGAGGAAGGCATACGGACGATGGCGTACTTGCCCTCCTTACCCATTAGCTGGCAGGAGTTACCGGCGGAACGGGCGATAGCAGCGCCCTTGCCCGGCTGGAACTCGACGGCGTGGATGAGCGTACCGACGGGGATGTCGGCGAGGGGCAGAGCGTTGCCCGGCTTGATGTCGGCGTCAGAACCGGACATGATGGTCTGACCGACCTCGAGGCCCTTGGGGGCCAGGATGTAGCGCTTCTCACCGTCAGCGTAGTGCAGCAGAGCGATGCGAGCGGAACGGTTCGGATCGTACTCGATCGTGGCAACCTTGGCGGGCACGCCGTCCTTGTTGCGCTTGAAGTCGATCACGCGGTAACGACGCTTCACGCCGCCGCCCTGGTGGCGGGTGGTGATGCGGCCGTTGTTGTTACGACCGGCCTTCTTGGGCAGGGGCTCGAGAAGAGACTTCTCGGGCTTGGTGCAGGTGATCTCGGAGAAGTCGGAGATCGTCTGCCAACGCCTACCAGCGGAGGTCGGCTTAAGGTGCTTTACAGCCATTACAATCCCTTTCAATAGGAATCCGTTAGCCATCGCAGACAGGGATTCGAGGTTCTGCCTCGGGTGCGATGACACCGGACGTATACACGGTTCCGGGCGTGTCCATTTTATACGCCCAAAACCTTGAGCTCTCGCCTCCCCTATTTGGGAGGCATGAGCTCACTCAACAGCAGCGAGTCTTAGGCCTGGTTGCCAAAGACCTCGATGGTGTCGCCCTCGGCCAGCGTGACGATGGCCTTCTTCCAAGAACGGGTCTTGCCGGCGACATAGCGCACGCGCTTGGTCTTGGGCTTGACCGTCAGGGTGTTCACGCGAACGACCTTGACGCCGAAGATCTCCTCGACAGCGTCCTTGATCTGATACTTGTTAGCATCCTTGGCGACCTCGAACGTGTACTTGTTCTGCTCCATGCCGGAGAAGGAACGCTCGGACACGATCGGACGGATGATGATCTCGTGGGCGGTCATTTATGCAAGCACCTCCCCGAAGTGAGCGGCGATGTCGGCGGGCATCAGCACAGCGTTGTTGTTGACGAGATCGTAGGTGTTGGCCTCGTCAGCGGTGATGATGAACGTCTTGGGAATGTTGCGGAACGACAGGTAGGCGTTGACGTCCTCATCGCGAACGATGATGGTCAGACGCTTGCCCTCAAGGCCGAGAGCCTTGAGCATGGCGACGGCAGCCTTGGTGGAAGGCTTCTCGAAGCCGTAGTCGTCGACGAGCACGAGCTCGCCATCGGCCAGCTTGGCGGACAGCGCGGAGCGCATAGCCAGCTTGACCTCCTTGTTGTTCATACGCTTAGCGTAGGAACGGGGCTTGGGGGCGAAGACAACGCCACCGTGACGCCACTGGGCAGCACGGATGGAACCCTGGCGGGCCCGGCCGGTGCCCTTCTGACGCCAAGGCTTCTTGCCGCCACCGGAAACCTCAGAGCGACCCTTAGCAGACTGGGTGCCCTGACGCCAAGAGGCCATCTGGCACTTGACGATGTGGTGCATAACGTGGATGTTCGGCTCGATGCCGTACACCTCAGCGGCGAGCTCGGCCTCGGCGACCTTCTTGCCCTCGCTGTTCTTTACTTCAAACTTTGCCATTTAAGTGTTCTCCTTGGTATGACGCTGGGCTAAATGGGCTGGGCCCTTAGGCCATACGGATGGCGACGAGACCATTCTTGGCACCCGGGACAGCGCCCTTGACCAAGATGAGGTTCTGCTCGGCATCGATGCGGACAACGGAAAGGTTCTTGACGGTAACGCGCTCGTTACCCATGTGACCGGCCATCTTGACGCCCTTGAGGACGCGCGCAGGATAGGCGCACTGACCGATAGAACCGGGGTGACGCTGGAAGTGAGAACCATGCGTCATAGGACCGCGGCGCTGACCCCAGCGCTTGATGCGACCCTGGAAGCCCTTACCCTTGGAGGTACCGATGACGTCGACCTTCTCGACATCAGCGAAATCAGCGACGGTGACGACCTCGCCGACCTTGTGCTCCTCGCCGTTCTCGACGCGGACCTCACGAAGGAAGCGGACAGGCTCGACGCCAGCCTTGGCGAAGTGACCAGCCATGGGCTTGTTCACGTTCTTGGCCTTGATGTCGCCGAAACCGATCTGGACGGCGTCATAGCCGTCGGTTGCCTGAGTTTTAACCTGCGAGACAGCGCAGGGGCCAGCCTGGATGACCGTGACGGGAACGACGTTGTCGTCCTCGTCCCAAACCTGGGTCATGCCAATCTTGCGGCCGAGAATCATGCTGATCAAGATATGATCCCAACTCTCGCGTGGTCTTGGGACAATGCGTACACCACCGAGCGTACGCCCCTAGAGGACCACTACTTACACGACGTGCTCCCCAGCCTTGTATAGCGTCCGGACTACCTGACAACCCTATTAAGCAGGCATTTTGTCCAGCCAGAATACTCCCCTGGTTACACACAGCTGTTTAGTATACACGGCTGCGGGCGTATCCATCGAGATTCATATTTCACTCACATTGTTTACGCAGGTAAAGTGCGTGGCACGTTCCCAGTGTGCGGCGGAGGGGGCGGGCCTGAGACATATTAAGGTTGCTGCTCTACAGTCCTGCTCACGACGGAGAGCACATTAAGTGCTCTCCTGTTCGTGCGGAACTCGCGACAACCTTAATATGTCTCAGGCCCGCCCCCTCCGCCGCACACTGGGAACGCCACGTTGATGTCTGCTTAACTCTGCTCGCTCAGGCTAATGACTTTGTTGAGGGTCCACAATTTGTTGCAAGGTGAACTTGCATTGGGGCGTATCGTCCTCTTCTCGCGCATCGTCAAAACCGAAGATCATGATGGCGCAGTTGGGGAGTTTTGTTGGGAGCTCGAAGCCCTCTGGGGCTGCAGCCTTGATGAATTGGCGGCTGGCGCTGCCGTGGCTTACTGCTAGGAGGGTTTCGATACCATCGGCGCCCATGATATTGGTGAGGGTGTCCACCATGCGCTCTTGCAACGCGCGGCTTCCTTCTCCTCCGAAGGGGACTAGGTCCTCGCCCGGATCCCAGACGTCGGTGGGGAGGGCATCGTGGGGACCTTCTTCGAAGGTGCCGTAGCAGCGCTCGATGATGCCTTCGCAGGGCTCGACAGCGGCGTCCGGACCGAGGAGTTCGGTAGCAACGAGCTGAGCTGTGTCCATGGCTCGGCCCAAGGGCGAAGAGACCACTTTGTCGAGAACGACGTTGTGGGCTTTGAGCCACGCGGCTGCCACCCGTGCCTGCTGACGGCCCAGGCCGGTCAACGGTGAATCGCAGCGGCCCTGGACCAGCTTTTTGACGTTGAACTCCGTCTGACCGTGACGGAGTAGATACAGCTTCTTCATGCTCTCCCCTTCTGCATAACCTGCTTTGCCGGCACAGCCTTACTCGTGGGTATGCCCTACGTAGTCTTCGTCGATCGTAATCTTGGCAATCGACTTGGGATATTCCGATTCGACCCGTTGTGCCAGCGCGTGCTTTACGTCTTCGGCACTCATCTGCAGATCCGAGGGACGCACGCAGTCAAAGATCACGTTGGTGTGCGTAGGACCCGGCACACAGCGTAGATCATGAATCGAGAGGCGGTTATCGATCTCCTGAGCCATTGCGTTGATACGCAGGCGCATGCTCGCCAGCTTGGGGTCATCGGTCACGATGGGGTCGTAGTGAAGTGTGACAATCATGCCGTCTTCGTTCCTAAACGACTGCTCGATGTTATCGAGCGTGTCGTGACTTTCCAGCGGGCTGGCCTCGGCCGCCATCTCGGCGTGCGCACTTGCAAACTTCCTGCCCGGGCCGTAGTCGTGAACCATCAAATCGTGAACGCCCAAAACGCCGGGATAGCTCATGATCTTGTTTCGAATGTGCTTGACCAGCTTAGGATCGGGTGACTGGCCCAAAAGCGGGCTTACCGTATCTTGAATAAGTTCAAGGCCGCTCCAGCCAATATAGGCGCCAACGGCAAGGCCAACCCATGCGTCAAGATTGCTGTGCGTCACCTGCGAAACAATCGCACATGCCAGCACGGCGCCTGTGGCAAGGACATCGTTCTTGGAATCCTGCGCGGTCGCATGCAGCGTCTCGGACTCAATGCGGTCGCCGAGCTTTTGGTTGAGCGCCGCCATCCACAGCTTAACAACCATCGAAAGCGCCAGGACTGCCACCAGGGCAAGCGAGAACTCGACAGGTTCGGGGTGGATGATGCGCTCAAACGAGGACTTCACCAGTTCAAGGCCAATGAGAAGCACGAGCGCCGCCACGACAAGACCCGAGAGGTACTCGTAGCGACCATGGCCGTATGGATGCTCGGGGTCGGCGGGCTTGCTCGCCAGCTTAAAGCCCAGCACGCTCACAATATTCGAGCTGGCATCGGACAGGTTGTTCATGGCATCCGCCACAATCGAAACCGATCCCGAAACCACACCAATTGCGCCCTTCGCAGCACAAAGCGCAACATTGGCGAGAATACACACCACGCCCGTCAACGTGCCCACGCGCGCACGGTCGCCCTGCGCACGTTTAACAATCCACTCGACCATCTACATCCGCCCCCACGGTTCTAGTTATATATCTATTGCTCAAACGGATTGTAGTGTAGCCACTTTGTCCTCCAGATACAAAAAGGCCGCGACCCACACGAGCCGCGGCCTTGGAATATGGCAAAGGAATCGTCCTTGTGTCGCACAGGTTTACGCGCTTGCTTCGGCCACGCTCTTCGAGGTTTCGGGTGAATCGGCTCCGTCCCCCGTCGTCTGTCCCTTCGCCGGCACCACGCCAAAGCAGTAGCTCAGCGCCGCAGACACCGCAAATGCCACACCGCCGGCAGCGCAGCACCACAGCAGGTTCGAGATGCCGCCCGTGGCAAAGCCAATGACCATGAGGACATTCGTCATGCCGATGGTATAGGCCGTAACGTGGCCCACGGCCGCAACAAGGCCTCCGACGGCGCCGCCAATGGCCATGCACGTCAGGCACCTGCCATATTTAAAGCCGCAACCGTACAGCGCCGGCTCGCTTACGCCGCCAAGAACACCCGAGATCGAATAACCCAGCATGAGCGCCTTCTCGTCCTTATCCGCAACGCGGAGCGACGCGCCAAAGGGCATGCCCCAAACGGCGAACGTTGCCATCGTCGCAGCGATCAGAATGCACGAATCCGTCCCCACACTCATAAACTGCGCATAGGCGAGCGATAGGACAACATTGCTGACGCCGGCGATCTTTAGGAACTCCCAGCCCGCGGCAAGCCCCATGAGCGTGAGCAGCGACACGATGCCACCGGAATTGCCAAGCATAAACATAAGCTGGCCCAACAGCATGCCCAGATAGCTGCCCGCCGGCGCCGTGATACACAGCGAAACCGGAACCATGACAAGCATGGTCGCAAACGGAACAAACGAAAACGCCACGGCCTTAGGGATAACGCGCTTAAAGAAACACTCCACTCGCCATAGCACGGGCACCGAAATGAGAACCGGAATAACAGTCGTCGTGTAATCGTTGACCGGCGCGGGAAGCAGGCCATACACGGAAGTCATCGATGCCCCCGTCGTCGATGCGGCATCGACGAGCTTAAGCAGATCGGGCGCAATCAATACGCCGCCCAGCATCATGCCCAGCTGCTCCGAGCAACCGAGCTGGCGGGCGGCCGCCCAACCAAGATAAACGGGCAAAAAGTAGTAGCCGGCGTTATAGAGCCAACTATAGAACAGGCGATAGATTTCGGAATCGGCAGACCACAGGCCCAGCATGCCTTCGCCCATAATGACGGCGACGGTGCGGAACAACGCCGCGCAGACAATAAACGGCAGCGCCGACATCATGCTTTTGGACAGATAGTCCACCACGGCCATGGCGTTTGATGA
>DBFBKG010000113.1:0-4308 GCA_048203815.1 Collinsella sp.
GGAGCAGGCACCGGTCAGCCACACGAGCGGGCGGGCGATCTTTTGGAACACGGAGAGCGGTCCCACGACTTGCTTGGATACGCCCTCGGCGTTAGCGAGGCCGATGCGCTTGGGCACGAGCTCGCCGATCACGATGGACACGAAGGCGACGGCAACGGTGATGATGACCGGCGCCAGGCCGCGCGCGATGGCGGAAAGCGGCGCGATGCCAAAGCTCATGAGCCACGTGGCAAGCGGGTCGGACAGGCTCGTCGAGGCGACGGCGGACGAGGCAAAGCCCACAAGTGTGATAGCGACCTGGATGGTGGCGAGCAGCTGGTCGGAATCGGCGGCCAGCTTAATGGCGCGCTCGGCGCGTTTGTCGCCTTCCTCGGCCTCGTGCTCCAGCACGGCGCGCTTTGCCGTGGTGAGCGCCATCTCGGACATAGAGAAGTAGCCGTTGATGAGGGTTAAAACGAGGGTGGTGATAAGGGAGATGGTTATGTCCATCGGGAGTTTCTCGAACCTCCAAGATTCGGGCGTCAGGGTAAAACGTTTATGACGGATATGGCAATTGCGCTGGCGCCCAAACGAGGACGCGGGCGCGCAGGCATGGTCGCTAGATTACGAAGAGGATCACCGCCATGAACTGAAAGATGCTGCCGGCGAGCACCCACAGGTGAAACACGCTGTGCAGATAGCGCACGTTTTTGGCGATATAGAACGGCACGCCCGCGGTGTAGCACACGCCGCCGACGGCAAGCAGGGCAAGTGCCACGGGGTTGAGCAGCGACACGAGCTCGGGCAGCTTAAAGACAACGAGCCAGCCCATCAGCAGGTAGACCAGGCCACTTACCCAGTGCGGTTGACGCTCACGCATAAAGCACTCGAGGGCGATGCCGATAATGGCGATGGCCCATACGGCAAAGAACAGCGCAGGACCGCCGTCGTTTGCGAGCGTGATGAGGCAAAACGGCGTATAGCTGCCGGCTATGAGCAGGTAGATGCAGCTGTGGTCGATGATGCGAAACACGCGCTTGGCGCGCGCGGGCTGAATCGCGTGGTAGAGCGTGGAGGCTAGGTATTCGAGGATAATGCTGACGCCATAGACAATCGCCGCGGCCATGTGGGCCGGGCCTCCGCCGCGCAGGGCGGCGAATACGATCAGGAGCACCAGGCCCGCGATACCCAGCAGGCAGCCGACACCATGGGTGACGGAGTTCATGATCTCCTCGCCCACCGTGTAGTGTGGAACGGCCGCGGTCTTGGGTCGCGGCTTAGAACTGTCGCTCGAATCGGACATGCCGGTTACATCCTCCAACGTAAAGAGTTCTCAACACTATATCAAAGCGTCTGGGTACGTGCGAAATTTGCACCATATGTGACCCTTTGTTTACCCATTCTTTGCTTGTTGACGCATCAACTGCGAACGTCCATAATGCGCTTGCATTAAATGTTGATGTATTAACATCTTATAGGAGAATACCGTATGGCTCAAAACGCACGTTCTCATCGAAAGCTCAAGATAGCCGGCATCGTTGCACTGGTGGTTGTCGTTGCGCTGCTCGGATTTGCCGGCAACTTTCTGTTTGACTTCGCGCTGAATCCCCAAGCGCCGTACACCATGAAGATGATGCAGGATAGCAAGAACGACAAAGAAGGCGAGCAGCCGGATGCCGAGGAAACCGAGGCGCGGGCGTGGTTTAAAGAGAATCGTGAGAGCAGCAGCCTCACCGCAGATGACGGAACCGAACTTGCCGCTTGGTATTTTGCCGCCTCGGAGAACACCCACGATTACGCCGTCTGCCTGCATGGATATACCAACGAGCCCATCGGCATGGCCCGATACGCCAAGCGCTTCCACGACCGCGGCATGAACGTGCTCGCGCCTGCCGCCCGCGCCCACGAGCGCTCCGGCGGCGACTATATCGGCATGGGCTGGCCCGAGCGCCTCGACATCGTTGCATGGATTGGGCGGATCGTTCAGGCTGACCCCGAGGCGCGCATCCTGGTCTTTGGCGAGTCGATGGGTGCGGCAACCGCCATGAACGTCGCGGGGGAATCTCTACCCGCAAACGTGAAATGCATTATCGAGGACTGCGGTTATACGAGTGTTTGGGACGAGTTTTCTCTGCAGCTCAAGGACGTGTTCGGCCTGCCCAGCTTTCCCTTGCTCGATGTAGCAAACTTGGTGTGCAACGTGCGCGCGGGCTACGACTTTCATAAGGCGAGCAGTGTGGAGCAGCTCAAACACGCGACGGTTCCCATGCTGTTTATCCACGGCGACCAGGACACCTTTGTGCCGTACAGCATGCTCGACCAAAACTACGACGCGTGCGCCAGCAAGGTTAAACAGAAGCTCACTATCCACGGCGCCACCCACGCCAAGAGCGCGCAAGTCGACCCCGAGCTCTACTGGAACACGGTCAACAACTTCCTCGACGAGTATTTTTAGGCAAATAGTACGGTTTACTGGTCTATCTGACCCCTAGCACTTCCAAAAAGCCGCCCGTGGGTACTGTACTCACGGGCGGCTTTTGCTAACGTTGCGCTACAAAAGCGCTTGATTTGTCCAATAGCTAGGCGCTACTTGACCTCGATGAGCTCGTACTTGCTCGTGCCTAGGCCGATCTTCTCGGCATGCGCGATGCACACTCGCCAGTCGGTGTCGGGATGCGTGATGCAGAAGGGGTCCTTAGCCTGCTCGCCCTCCAGATGCTCGTGGTTGTGCTCCATCTTGGCCGCGCTATCGGTGAGCTCGGTGTTGGGCAGCGGCTCGGATGCCATGACAGCATCGGCGCAGGCCTGGTCGATGGCGACCGGGTCGAAGCTCGCGAACATGCCGATGTCGTTGACGATAGGCGTATCGTTTTCGGGATGGCAATCGCAGTTGGGGCTGATATCCATGGCAAGCGAGATATGGAAGCTCGGGCGGCCGTCGACAACGGCCTTCGTATACTCGGCGATCTTGCAGTTGAGCACGTCGGCCGCGGCGTCATAGCCGGGCTTGATGCAGTCCTGGTTGCATGCCGCAATGCAGCGTCCGCAGCCCACGCAGCGATCGTGGTCGATAGCGGCCACGTGCACCGTGCGAGTAGCGCCGCTGGCAAGCTCGCGCTCGCGGGTGCCGTCGAACGAGACAGCGTTGTGCGCGCAGATCTTTTCGCAGGCACGGCAGCCAACGCAGTGCTCGGTCGAGACGTTCGGCTTGCCGGCGGCATGCTGCTCCATCTTGCCGGCACGGCTGCCGCCTCCCATACCCAGGTTCTTCATGGCGCCGCCAAAGCCGGCCTGCTCATGGCCCTTAAAGTGGGTGAGGCTAATCACGATATCGGCATCCATGAGCGCCTGACCGATCTTAGCCTCGTGCACGTACTCTCCGCCCTCGACCGGGACGAGCGCCTCGTCGGTGCCCTTGAGGCCGTCGGCGATGATGATCTGGCAACCCGTGGCATACGGGGTAAAGCCGTTCTGGTAGGCGGTGTCGATGTGCTCGAGCGCGTTTTTGCGGCTACCGACATAGAGCGTATTGCAGTCGGTAAGGAAGGGCTTGCCGCCCAGCTCCTTCACGACATCCGCGACGGCGCGGGCGTAGTTAGGGCGCAAAAAGCTCAGGTTGCCCAGCTCGCCAAAGTGAATCTTGATGGCGACGAACTTGTTCTCAAAGTCGATCTGCTCGATACCGGCGCGACGGATGAGGCGCTTAAGTTTGTCGAGCTGGCTCTCGCGAGCATGCGTGCGCAGGTTGGTGAAGTACACCTTAGCGGGTGCTGCGGGTGCAGTTGCGGTCATAAATCTATCCCCTCGGTCTATATGGCGTTACAGACATAGAGGATGGTACCAGTTAAAGCAGAGTTAAAGTCAAGTACGGCATCTAGTCATTGGGGACAGACTTAAATGACTGAAACCACTCATTGGGGACGGACTTAAATGAGTGCCTCGCCACCTGGCAGCTAGGGACATTCCTTTCCTGCCGGCAGCTGGGGACAGTCCTTGCCAGCACAGCCGACGAGCCGGCGAGTCAGCAAAAACCGTCCCCGATGACTAGTCGTTTAAGAACGTCCCCAATGACCAATAAGGGGTTACTCCTGCACTTTGAGGGCCTCGGCCAGGCTCACGCGCTTGATGGAGCGCGTGTGCAGCAGCGCCACGACCAGGTAGGTCACAAAGCCAATGCCCACGCACGCCGCCATGGACCAAGCGGGCACGTAGATCTCGATATTGCCGTTGTAGGCGAGCAGCATCGAGCGGAAGATGGCCGTGAGCGAGCCAATAATGACCGGCAGGCTCAGCACGAGCGACGCCGCCACGCACAGCGTGATCGAGCGG
>DBFBKG010000114.1:0-15235 GCA_048203815.1 Collinsella sp.
GAAGTGGCCTGTCCTGTCGTACGGTTGTCGACCCATTCTTCCCGTGGGGTATTATGTTTCTCGAAGAATAAAAATGCCGCGTGAGGGGAGGGCTGCGTGGACGGGCACGTGCAACATGACGGTTTTGGCCGCGATATCAACTACCTGCGCATTGCCGTTACCGACAAGTGCAATTTCCGCTGCATCTATTGCATGCCGGCCGATGGCGTGGCGCCCCGTGCACACGACGAGCTGCTCAGCGCCGAGGAAATCGCCCGCTTTGTGCGCTTGGTGGCGGGGGAGGGCATTCGCCGCGTACGCCTGACGGGCGGCGAGCCGCTGGTCAGCCGCCGCATCATCCCGCTTATTCGCGACATCCGCGCGATTCCGCAGATCGAGGACATCTCGCTCACCACCAACGGCGCCCTGCTGCCCAAGCTGGCGCCGCAGCTCAAAGATGCCGGGCTTAACCGCGTCAACGTCTCGCTCGACACGCTCGACCCTACGCTCTTTGGAAAGATCACGCGCCTGGGTCGACTCGAACAGACCGTGTCGGGCATCGACGCGGCGCTGGCTTGGGGCTTTGAGCCCGTTAAGGTCAACTGCGTTGTGGTGCGCCGGCTCAACCAGGATGTGGCGGCCCTCGCGCGGCTTACGCTCGACCGCCCCATCCACCTGCGCTTTATCGAATACATGCCCATCGGCGACGAGCGTACGAGCTCGCATTGCGCTGTGGATCCGCATGCTCCCGCGCTCAATCCCGAGCTGTGGGATGCGAGCGACACCGTGCCGAGTGACGAGCTGCGGGCGCGCATCAATGCCGGGGCCGCCGCGGCTGGTCTGGGCGAGCTCGAGCCGCTCGACATCAACGACGCTCCTGCCGGCGCGGGCCCTGCGCGCTATTGGCACTTTCCGGGTGCGGCGGGAACGGTTGGCTTTATTAGCGCCATGTCCAACCATTTTTGCGCGAGCTGCAACCGTCTGCGCCTGACGGCAGACGGCAACGTGCGCCCGTGCCTGTTTAGCGATGCCGAATATTCGGTGCGCGAGGCGCTGCGCCGTGGTGATGATATGCAGGTACTTTCGATTTGGCGCGATGCCGTGGCCCACAAGCCGCAGGAACACGCGATAATTGAGGGCACGCAACGATTTATGTCCCAAATCGGAGGATGATCATATGGCCAAGAGCAGGTACGCCGATGCCACCAAGGCCGCTCGCAGGGCCGCGATGTCTGCCCACAAAGTCACGGCTGCGGCGAATGCTGGCAACGCCGACGCGTCCGCGCAGCCGACTGCCAGTGCTGCCACCGAGCCCACCCGTGACGCCCGCCGCGACGAGCTGACGCACGTGGACGCCAAGGGCGAGGTACGCATGGTCGACGTGTCTGACAAGGCCGAGACCCATCGCATTGCCATCGCCGAGGGCACCATCCTCATGCACCCCGAGACGCAGGCCATGGTGCTGCAGGACCGCGCCAAAAAGGGCGATGTGCTTGCTTGCGCGCGCGTGGCGGGCATTATGGCCATCAAGCGCACGAGCGACATCATCCCCATGTGCCATCCGCTGCTCATTACCAAGAGCAAGTGCGACATTGCGCCCATCGCTCCGGCGGGGACGCCAGCCGAGGACGTACCCGAGGGCTGGGCGCCGGCGCGCGCGGATGGACAGGTCGGCTTTCACGTGCTGGTTACGGCCGGCGTGACGGGCACGACAGGTATTGAGATGGAGGCCCTGACCGGAGCGAGCGCTGCGTGCCTGACCATCTACGATATGTGCAAGGCCGTCGACCGCGGCATGGAGATCGTCGACGTGCGCCTGCTGCACAAGGAGGGCGGCCGCTCGGGCGTGTGGGATCGTGCCGAGCGTCAGGTTGCTGCTGTTGAGGCCGTGGGGGCCGCGGGCAACGCGCCCGCAAGCGCACCCGTCGCCGTCGCACCCGCAGCTCCGACACCGGCCGTCCCCGCGATCGCGTTTATCGGCTACCAAAACTCGGGCAAGACCACACTCGTCGAGAAGGTCATCGCCGAGCTCACCCGCCGCGGCCTGCGCGTGGGTTCGCTCAAGCATCATGGGCACCATGGCTTTGATATCGATGTGCCTGCCAAGGACACCTGGCGTCATCACCAGGCTGGATCCAAGCACGTGGGCCTTATCTGCGCCACGCGCTGGGCGGAGTACGCCGACACGCGCGAGGAGGACGAGATGCCCGCGCGCGAGCTGCTGTCGCGCTACAACGATGTCGACGTGGTGATCATCGAGGGCTACAAGACCGAGGGCTTCGACAACATCGTGGTCGCGCGCTCCGGTGTCGACCGTCTGCGCGGCAAGAGCTCGCTCGACCTGGTCGACGGTCACACGCTGGCCCTTGCCTGCAACGAGGCCCTGGCACGCCAGGCCTTCGACGCCGGCTTTGCGACCCGAGCCATCAACATCAACGACGCCCGAGCCATCTGCGACCTCATCCAAGACTACCTTTAAGGCTTGACGCTGAACCTGCCAAAAAGGGACAGGTTTATTTTGGTAGGTTTTATCTGGGCAAACGCTGTTTCCACCACAAAGGGGCCAGGCACCTTTGTGGTGGTTTTTGCTTTGGTAGATGTGTGGGACATGCCTTACAATCTACCAAGTAGTTCATGACGGGCGAAAAACGGAGAGAAGGGGCTTGATGCGTCCTTAATGTTTCATGCGGATAGATTGATTTGACAGACGGTGGCGAATGCCCGCCGTCCGCATTCGTATGAAACAAGGAGTCTCCATGCT
This sequence comes from Collinsella sp., assembly GCA_048203815.1. Classification (GTDB taxonomy): domain Bacteria; phylum Actinomycetota; class Coriobacteriia; order Coriobacteriales; family Coriobacteriaceae; genus Collinsella. The sequence goes on from DBFBKG010000114.1 coordinate 2,741, forward strand.
CGCCTCTCTTTTCTCAAAGCCTCAATCATCGCTGTCCGTGCAGGCCAAGCGCCTGGTGGCGATGCGCTTTCTCATCTACACCGGTTATCAGACCAGCTACTTTATCGGCGTCATCGGAACGCTCACCTATGCAGACGATGCCTCGGTCGTGGCGACATCGCTGGCCGTCCTGTTTATGAACGTTTTCGTGATCCTGGGGTCCTTTGCGAGCGGCGCGGCGCTCGACGCTTTGGGCCTACGCCGCCATTTTTTGCTGAGCATCATCAGCACGCTGGCAACCGGCGCGGCGATCCTCGTTTTTGGCAGCGCGACCGGCATCGTCCTGCTCGGCGCGGTGCTCCTGGGCTTCGTGATGGGGTTTGCCCAGCCCATCGCCACATCCTATCCAGCCTACCTCACCGACGATCCTGTCGAGCTCAAAGACATTAACTCCGCCATAACCATGTTCTCCAACGTGAGCATTATCGTCGGCCCCACATTAGGCGGCTTTGTCGCGGCGGCTGCATCGTCACGCGCAGTGTTCGTGCTCATGATGATCTTTACCGTACCGGCGCTCGTCGCCGGTTGGGGATTTAGGCCGCAAGCAGGTCGCGTCGCCGCGCGTGAAAGTACTCCCGCGGATAGCAGCACAACGGCAAGTACTGCCAGTCAAAGCTCCGACTCCAGTAAATCCGCCCGCGTCACCTTCGCGACCAGCATCAAGACAGTCTTTACCAACAGCGTTCTCGCCCTACTGTTCTGCATCATCTTTCTTTCGAACTTCGGCTATGGCGCCTTTGACCCGCTGGAGTCGTTCTTCTACCGCGATGTCCTGCACGTCGGCGTTGAGTGGATGGGCTGGCTCTCGTCGGCCTCGGGCGTGGGCGCGGTGCTGGGTGCCGTGCTCGCGCTCCGCTTGCCGCCGCACTTGGTAAACCTAAAAACGCTGCTCGTGGCACTTATGTCCGTGGGCCTGGGAAGCCTGCTCTATGTGGGGACGCCGTACGTGGGTGTGGCCCTTGTCGGCCAGGTCGCCCTGGGCATAGCCTGGGGCGTTGTCAACCCGCTTCATAACACCATCGTGCAAACGACGGCTCCGCTCGAGCAGCTCGGTCGCGTCAACTCGGTCATGGGCTTTGGCAATATGTTCGCCGGCGTGGCGCCGCTGGCGATTGCCCCGTGGCTGGCGGCGACATTTGGCGTACAGCAGACACTCGTGGGGGCAGGCATGGTCGTGACGGCGGTCCCTGCGGCGTTGCTGCTGTTTGGACGCCGGCATTTTGATCGTGCCGCAAGGCAGTAAAAACCATCACAACATTCGATGAAAATCGCGATTTCGCCGAATAACGTCGAATGCTGTGATGGATTGCGCTGAGGCCCGAGCACCACAAGCCACCACAAAGGGGACGGGTACCTTTGTGGTGATCGGGTCCCAACGGCTTGCGCCTTGGTATACCATGTACGCCGTTCACGAATACACTCCACACCGCCGCGCTACCCAGAAAGGCCCCCATGGACACCACCTTTAGCCACATCAAAGCCGTGTTCTGCGATATCGACGGCACACTGCTCACGAGCCAGCACACGGTGTCCCCTCGCACCGTGGCGGCGATCCGCGCCCTGCGCGAGCGCGGTGTGCTCTTTGGCCTGTGCACCGGGCGCGACGCCCACGCGACCGAGGCCATGTACGAGCTCTGGGGCATCGAAGGCCTGGTGGACGTGCTCGTGGGCTGCGGTGGCGCCGAGGTCATCGACCGCGCGCACGACATCAACGAGCTGAGCTATCCGCTGCCGGGCGAGACCATCGCGCGCATCTGCAAGCACATGGCGGGCCTGCCAGCAACGCCCGTCTGCCCCCGAGACGGCGTGTTCTACGTGCCCGAGAGCAACGCGTGCGTCGAGCACCTGTCGCGCGTCGACGGCGTGCCCTACCAAGTGGTCGATTTTGCCGAGTTTTTGCGCGAGCCGCAGCCAAAGGTGATGTTTACCATGGCGCCCGAGGTAATGCCGCGGGTGATTGAGCGGGCATCGACGTTTGCCGATGACACTGTTAAGGCGGCGGCTCTGCAGACCACGCAGCGGCTCTACGAGTTCATGGATCCGCGCGTGTCCAAGACGCGTGGCCTTGTGCGCGTGGCGGAGCTCAACGACATGGAGCTCCAGGGCGTCTGTGTGTTTGGCGATGCCGATAACGACGCCTGCATGGTGGCTGACGCCGGCGTGGGCGTGGCTATGGTAAACGGCAGCGCCGCCACCCGCGCCGCCGCCGATTTTGTAACCGCGAGCAACGACGAAGACGGCATCGCGATCTTTATCGAGGAACATCTGCTGTAGCGCTGGGGCAGAATCACCACAAAGGGGACAGGCACCTTTGTGGTGGCCTCAGGCGATTTGGGCGAATTGATACCGAAAATCTGTGTGAAAATTCAAATATTGTTGTCTGAACACCATTCTTCAAACCACCGATGGGTTTAAGATATTCTCATCAGTTTGGTAGGATATTCCTCTCGGTAAATGTCCTACCGCTCATGGTCGCTTTCGACTGTTCACAGGATGCTTGCTCTTGAGCAAAATGTTGTGCAAATTAATCTAATGCCATTAAAAAATGGATAGGCAACTAAATTACCAGTAGAAACAAAAAATAAATAGCGAATAAACGAAGGTAAATCTGAGAAAATGTCAAGAGAATTGAGAATTCGCTACAAAATTGTCGGTTTTGTTGCTCAGATGTTCAAACAATCGTTACAATATGGATTACTAAACGTGCGCAATTACAGGTTGCGCAGATACGTTTGATTGTGAAAGAGCAAGATCGCGGTCTCTTGGGGAGGAGACATCGATGAAAGCGAATTCAGACAAATCTAAGCAGAACAATAAAGCGGCACATCGTGTGCTAGCAGGTGTTTTGTGCGGAGCTTCCGTTTTGAGCCTGGTACTGTCGCTCGTTATGCCCCCGATCTCGCAGGCCATCGCCAGCGACACCCAGACAGTTTCTACCGAGGAAACTGTAATGGGGTGCTCAAAGTGAAGAAGTTCGCCGCATGTAGCTTTATGGCAACTGTTCTCGTTGCAAGCACGCTGCTGTCCCCGTTCAGCGCGGCCACCTCTGCGAGCGCGGCTACCACTGTGAACAAGGGCATCTACAAGCCCACGCCTATCGGCATCGGTACGAATATCGATGTCTCTACCCCCGATCCCGGCGTGGCCACCTACGTCGGCCGCGACATGTACATCGGTGGTAAACCGAGCAACACTAAAACTCTTGATGCGGGCAACGCCCCCGCCGGCTCATATGCCGCTGAGGCGGAGGGCCTTACCGTGGTCCGTGGCAAGCTTGCCATGAATCCACTCAAAGAGAGCTGGCCCTATGAAGGTATTGGCGCTGGTTTCCGCTTTGGCACCGTTGGTTTTGGTTCCCAGTTCCGTCCTGTCGACGGCAGCACCGTGCTTGCGGTGGCTGGAATCGACAGTGCGATCACCAACATGAGCGTTGGTTACAGTGGCGACTTGCCGGGGAAGACTACCGTTGGCGCTTGGAACAAAGGCGCTTGGGTCGGCAAAGCGAGAACGGCTGACTCCGCTGGCTATGACTACACCGCGAAGATCGCCGGTCCCATTACCTATTGGAATACTAATAACGGGCGCCAGTCTGTGGTGAAAACCCAGGGTTATTGGTACGCGGGCGAGAACGCTCAGGACAGTACTCTGTTCAACCAAGTTAACTTCCTCAAGGACATTAATGGCAAGGATTATTCGAATTACAGCGGAGAGACAGGCTATCTCAACACGCTTTCTAATCAGCTGAATTCGTTTGCGAAGACGGGCAAAGTGAGCTACGGCGTTGCTTCGGCGTGCGATAAGGACAACCGCTACATCATCAACAAGTACAACAACAAGACGGATTGTAGCTATGGCCTGGTGTTTGATGGGTCGTATAAGACCATCAATGAGGACTGCGCCGATACGTCGCTCAATGGTAAGCAATTCAAGAATAGCGAGCGTCTTATCACGTTTAAGGGCGACAACACCTCTATGCAGCAGGTGTTCACCATCGATGCTTCTCAGCTGAGCAATACATACAACAACGAGTATTATCGTGGCGTTGATTTCGCATTCGAGGACATTCCCGAGGGCGCCTCGGTTGTTGTGAACGTTACCGGATCTTCGAATATTGAGTTCCACAATGGCTGGCGCTTTTGGTGGAACGGCATCGAGATTTCGCGTGGTTACGAAACTCAATATTCCGGCAAGGCACTGGGTGAAGCATACGCGACGGCTTCCCAGTCCATCATGTGGAACTTTGTCGATACGCAAAGCCTTACCATTCGGGGCGGCATCGCGGGAGAGGACCGCGCGGACTGGGAATACGATGGCGCAACTACCGGTGCCAAGTGGACTGACGACGATCCTGCGGCGGCTATGATCGGATCGATTCTCGTTCCCAACGGAAGCTTCGACGACCATGTGACCACCAATGGTCGTGTGTACGCCGGCGCCGATTTCTCAATGAACAGCCCGAAGGTTGCCGCAGCATTTGGTGAGGGTAACTCGGCTTCCGTTATCGATATGGACCAGGAGCGTCACAACTTCCCGTGGTCTGGCTCGTATACACCGGACGGTTCCTCCATTGCATGGAGCAAGGTCGACGCTGCGGATGGTACTAAGCTGCTTCCCGGTTCCTCGTGGACGATATACGGCACTGTCAAAGATGCCAAGAACGGGACGGGTCCCATCGTTACGGTAACGGATGGCGCTGCCAACGATTACGCTTCTACTGATGGCAAGCTTCAGTTCAACTATTTGAACCAGAAGGCCGATCCGAGTAAGGAGATCTCGGATTCTAATCCGGCATTCACCTATTACATCAAAGAGGAGACGGCGCCGGAGGGTTACCAGGTTTCGGACAAGATCTACTACGCAACCATGAACAATGCTGGTGAGTCGGTGAACTATGTCCAGGGCTACGTGGATGAGAACGGGAACGAGGTTCCGTTCACACCTTCTAACACCACGGGTGCCATCGCCAACACCAAGATCACCGGTACGGTGTCTTGGGCCAAGGTGGAGAAGGACGATGCAGAACACACTCCTTTGGCTGGTTCCGAGTGGAAGCTTGCGAAACTGGGTGCCGATGGCTTGACTGAGGCGCAGTCCTGGACCGTGAGTGACCAATCGACTCCGAGCGAAACCACTTGGGCCGATACCGACGCCAAGGATGGCAAGTTCACATTGGCCGATTTGCTGCCGGGCACGTACACGCTCACGGAGACCCAGGCTCCGTTTGGCTACGAACTGAACAAGAACACCTACAAGTTCACGGTGGACAGCACAAGCGGCTCCATTACGTGGATCGAGAACGAGCAGCCGAACATCGTTGATGGCATTACGTACATCTCCGACTCGTGCTCCGTTACGTCCGTGAAAATCCCGGTGATTAAATCCGTCCGTAATACGGACTGGCCGAAGGATTCCAGCGGTAAATACGTTGCGTTCGACTTCAGCATCGAGGCTACGGGGCCAAATAAGGATAGCGCTCCTATGCCTGACTCGAAGACTATTTCCGTCGCTCCCGCAGACTCCACCAAGGTCAACGACATCGAGGCATCTTTTGGCGAAATCTCGTTCTCCAAAGAGTACCTCGCCACGAACGACGCTTCGAACCCGACGGGCGCCAAGACTTACACCTACACGGTGAAGGAGGTCGCGCCCGACGCCGATGCCATCGACAAGCTCCGCTACTCCAAGGCCGAGTACCAAGTGGCCGTCACCGTGAAAGCCGTCTTGGACGAGAAGACCGGCAAGTACACCGGCCTCACCACCTCCACCACGGTCACGCAGGTGAAGGACGACATGGGCAATACTGTGAGTAACACCATCGGCAAGGACGCCGAGCCAAACGCCATCCCCGCCTCCACCTTCACCAACGTGAAAGTCCTCACGGACCTCCCGCTCACCGGCGCGGGTTGGACCGAGAACTCCATGCTCCTCGTGGGCGCCGGTCTCATGCTTCTGGGCGGTATCGCCGCGGGAGCGTATTGGATCGCTACAAAGCGCCGCTAGGACGATTCGTCTGATGGCGCATGTAGATAGATGTTTATGAATGTCGGGCTTATTTCTGAAAGGGGAATCATGAACCGATTAGTACAAAAGCTGATCGCCGGCGCCGCCGCCGTAGCGATCGCCGTAACCGGCCTGGTGGGTGGAGCGCCCACGGCCAAGGCTGCGCCAGTCTACAGCATTACGATCAACAAGCAGTCGACGGATGCTGCCGATCACACGTTCAACGGCTGGCAGCTTGCCGAGCTGAAGGACGTTGTTGTTGGCAATGACAAGTCGATTGCCTATACGATTGATACCACCGATGCGCTCGTGAGCACCATCGAGGGCGCGATGAACTTCAATGCTGTCATTGATGGGACGGGCGATGCCCGGAACGTGCTTACTGCCTACAAGCAGGACAAGAACTTCTTTGTGTCCGAGGGCAACGCGTCGAACAACCCTATGGGCTTCCTGATCATGCGGGTGTTTAGCAATAGCGGAGCCCCTAACCTCTCCTCGCCTTGGAACAATGATGCCGCGCTGCGCACCTTTGCCCAGAACCTCGAGGACCAGACCTTCCCTGGTACTCCTGCTGCAACCGAGTTCACCACGTCTACGGCCGGCAACGCCAATGTGAAAACCTTTAACGTCCCGGGTATCTGGTTCCTGAAGGACGTTACCAATCCCGCTGCGGACAAGGAGTCCTTCTCGCTGCCCATCATTACGCCGACGAGCATTGCGGGCACCGATGTCGATGGCACCGTTACCGTGAAGAACGTGATTCCGACCATCTCTAAGCATCTTGCCAATGCTGACGGCACCTACAACTATGAGCCGTCCTTCTCCGTGGGCGACACCGTGTACTACACGCTTGAGACTACCGTTCCGTACTACACCGGCTATTCGACCAAACGTGTGTTCAAGATCAACGACACTGCTAGTTCTGCCATTTCTTCGATTGTCGGTAACGTCGCCACGGGCGTAAAGGTTGAATCGGTCAAGGTTGGAGACGTTACTCTTAAGGTGGGTAACGACTACAGAGTTTCCTATGCTGCCACTTCTGATACCGATAGTAAGTACGCCGGAGGTGTAGATACCGTCATCGACCTTGGCAACTACGTGAACCAGGTTGCGGGCGCTACTGCGCTGAACGAGGGCGCAAAGGTGATCGTACTGGTGAGTGCTACCCTTGATGCAGATGCCAAGCTTTCTGACTCCACCGCCATCCAGGGCAACCCCAACAAGGACTCACTTACCTGGTCGCACAACCCCAACAACATCTCCGATGAGCAGACCATTCCTGGTAACGAGGTGAATGTCTACTCCTATAAGTTCAACATCGTGAAGACCGCCAAGGACATGACCACTAAGCTCTCGGGTGCTAAGTTCACGATCAAGGCGGGAAGCAGCTATCTCGGTTACGAGAACGGCGCATGGAAGACCCTGACCACGACTCCGACTAAGGATACTCAGGGTGGTGCCGAAGTTGGCGTGTTCGCCACCGACGATGGCGTCATCAACTTTAATGGTCTCGACGCTGGCACGTATGAGATCGAGGAGATCGTTCCTCCCAATGGTTACACCGCCGTCTCCCTGCCGAAGTTCACCTTTACGGTATCCGCTACGGTGAAGTCCGACGATCCCGAGGGCCAGAAGACCATCACTGCTGTCTCTTATGCCAAGGACGCTACCGATCCTCGCGTCTCCGTTGAGAACTCGACCATCAAGATTTGGAACGCCAAGAACCTCACCGAGCTGCCCTTGACCGGTGACCTGGGCATCAAGGTTTTCATCACCGTGGGCGTGCTGCTCATGGCTGCTGGCGCCGCCTTTGCCCTGAGTGCACGTATGCGCTCTTAATTCCCTAGCTTGATGACGCGGCGAGCGGGCGATCGTCGTCTCCTATCAGCGCCCGTGCGCCGCGTTCTCACATTCCCTTTCGCCGCACCCCGTCGCGCTTGGACCCGCGGCGGGGTGTGGTGCATTAACCGTGTCCTCGCACCCACACCCCCGGAGGTGAACCACATGAAGGCAATCAAGCCCGTATCGACGATGCGCACGCCGAGCGTCGGTTCGAACCCGGCTTCCCCCAGCCGACGTAAACCGCCCCTCGCCCTGCGCCTGCTTTCCCTTCTGTGCTTTGTCGCCGGCTTTGTTATCGTGGCCACGCCTCTCGCCCTGCGCGCCATGTCCCAGGCCGAGCAGACGGCCGCAGTTACCGCGGCCGCCAACACGGTTGATGGCTGGCCCTATCCGAAGGCGGAGGAGGCCCTCGCGGCCGCGCGCGCCTACAACGAGCAGTTGGCCGCCGGCGATCAGGACGTTATCGGCGAGGTCGTGGATCCGTTCGGTAGTACCTCCGGCGCCTCCACCGCCTCTGGCTCTGAGGATTCCATCGCCTCGCAAGATACAACCTACCAGGGGCTTCTTAACGCGGGATCGGGCCTTATGTGCTCGGTGCGCATTCCCAAGATCGACGTGAACCTGCCCGTGTACCACGGCACCTCTACCGAGGTGCTCGCTGCGGGCGCCGGCCACCTATATGGAACATCGCTGCCCGTGGGCGGCGCGAGCACGCACGCCGTGCTTACCGGCCACCGCGGCGTGCCAGGCTCGCTCCTGTTCACGCGCTTGGATGAGCTGCAGGTTGGCGACTCGTTTTACATCGAGGTGATGGGCGAGGAACTGGGTTACAAGATCGACCGCATAGACGTGATTACGCCCGACGACGATTCCAAGTTGCGCGTGACCGCCGGCGAGGACCGCGTGACGCTCATGACCTGCACGCCCTACGGCGTGAACTCGCACCGCCTGCTCGTATCGGGCGTGCGTGCGGAGATTCCGAATGGGGTGCCCGTGCCCGAGGACGCGCAGGGCATCAACACCACCGCGGTGGCGCTGGGCGTTTTGGGCGCGCTGCTGGCGATTGTTGTGGGTCTCGTTGCGGCCGGGCACGTGCGCAAGAAGCGGCGCGCGGCGCAGCGTGCTGCCGTTGCCGCCGCGGTGACGCTGGACGCCGGCGCGGCTGCTGGCGAAGGCGGAAACGGGTGGACCGCGGGAGCCTCCAGGCCTGCGGTCCCCTTCTCCTCCTCTGCTTCAGCCTCCTCGGCTTCCCCCGATTCCGATGCTGATTCTCCCGAGTATCGCGGGCGACACCTGCGCTAGCGCCCGCGTTGGTGCTCGATATCGCTCGAAGTGCAGCGCCTTCGCTCGCTTCCTGGTCATTTGCCAGAACCGCGGCGCTATCCCGAACATGCCGTACGACGCGATGGTCGAGCTTCCCGCCTACATCGGCAAGAACGGCCCCGAGGTCATCTCGCGCGACAACATCCCGCTGTTCCAGCAGGGCCTCATGATGCAGCAGCTCAACTCCGAGAAGCTCGTGGTCGAGGCGTGCATCGAGGGTTCGTATGAGAAGGCACTCAAGGCGTTCACGCTCAACAAGACCGTGCCGTCCATGACGGTCGCCAAGGAGATTTTCGACGACATGATCGAGGCCAACAAGGATTTCTGGCCTGAGCTTAAGTAACGAGGCCTTCGACGGCCCGACTGCGAACGGTTCGCAGCGGCCTTTGAGGTCCATAGGCTCCCCCTGGGGTCCATCCTAGGGGGGAGCCTCTCAGAAGCGCCCCGAGGGGCGCTTCTTGTGTATATGGAGGCAAAAGGGATATACAGTCTTCATATACGGCCTCCTTTTAGTAGGGTCGATTTCTCCGGTTGATTTCTGATCTCAGCTGAACATACTGAGCGGATAGGCCGTTCCCGCAGTTAGCCGAAAGCCCCCGGGGTCCCTCCCGGGCTCCGGGGCGGCATTTTCCCAGTTGAAGGAACGGTGGAGATGTGTTTCGGTGGGTCCGGTGGCCATGCTCCGCTCTCCGCCCGGCACCTCTTCCAAGGGAACCGACGAGGGCGCCGGCGCCCAGTATGTCTAAGTGAACGGTTCTTTGGGCAATACTGCTTATGATTTTACGACTGATGATAAGGGCGAAATCAGCGTCAAGGGCCTCGATGCTGGCACTTACACGGTCGAGGAGACCCATACGCTCCCCGGCTATAACACCGTGCCCAAATTCACGTTCACCATTACTGCCACGGGTCTTAATCAGAATGAGGGCGAGAATACGTTGACGGTGACCACATCCAAGAATGGTTCTGGTCTCGTCACCAATTCCTCTTCTGGTGGCGGCACCGTTACCCTTACCGTCAAGAACAAGAAAGGCTCCGGCCTCCCGCTGACCGGTCTTAACGGCGTGACCTTCACTTGGATCGCTGGCAGCGCAGTGCTGTGCATCGGCGTGGCACACCTCATCCGCAGCCGTAAGCAGGCTGAGGAGTCCGAGCACGAGTAACGCTCGCTCACCCATCACTTTGGCAGGTGGGATGTGATGGCCATGAGACTTGCGGACACTTTTCTCGTCCATCTACGCTCTTGCTTTGCCATTCTCTTTTCGGGGCAAACTCCGCACTGGAGTTTGCCCCGTTTTTTTTGGGACAACGCAGCCAGGCTCCATTGCTCGATGGATCAAGCGTATGAATATCGAACAGATGTTTGCAATTATTGCGTTTACCAGCTGCGGGTGCATGCACTCGCAGTAAAATACCCTTGCGACGCATCCCGTGCGCGGGCGGCCGACGACTCGATCGGAGGTCCCCAAATGCTGAAATTCCTTAACGCGCTCGCCGCCCTCGCGGCGGTGGGCACGTTCGTCATCGCGTTTCTTGACTCGTATGAGGTTCGGTTTAAGGTCCGTAGGCGCACGCGCGGTGCGGACGGTAGAAGGCATTTGCGCCGCAACAAGCGCAAACAAGAATGCCCGGGGGTCGGATCCCGGGCATTTAACAAAACCAGAAAACTAGGCCGCCCGCGCTTTCGAACACTTACGCGGGGTGCGTCGTTTTCTATTGATATTGTATCCCGAATCGCCCCGCCGATCCGGGACATTTTGAAAACTCAAATGCGGGCTTATCCTCGACTGGACGGTGCAGTCTGGCTGCGTTGTCTGGCGCGGAAGCTCGCTAATCGGCTATTATTTGTTTAGACAACTTGAGTTGTAGAGGAGTGACCGGCGATGGTGCAGGGCGCCAAACATATGAAGAGCAATAACGCCGCGGACAACGGCGGCTCAAGCCCTCAGTCCAAACCCAAGCGTCGTCGCAAGCGGTTGCCGCGCTGGGCCGATCGGCTCATCACCATCGTCATCATCCTTATTGGCGTGGGCCTTATGACCTGGCCGTGGATCTTGGACCGGCTCGAGGCCTCGGGCGTGTTCAACCAGATCAGCACCGTGTCCAGCACCGTGGACGCGCTGTCTGCCGAGGAGCGCGAGCGCATCCTACTCCAGGCGCGCTCTTTTAACGAGCAACTGGCGGGCGAGGCCACCGAACTTCCCGCCGACCAGATCGAACCCTACGCCCAGCAGCTCATCTTTGACCGCGACCCCATGATGAGCTGGGTCGAGATCCCCTCCATTGACGTGAGCATGCCCATCTACCACGGCACGAGCGAAGAAGTCCTTATGGCGGGCGTCGGCCACCTGGAGGGCACGAGCCTGCCGGTTGGCGGCACCTCGACGCACTGCGTGCTCACCGCGCACTCGGGCATGCGCAACCTGAGCATGTTCGACGACATCCACTCGCTGGAGCCCGGCGACCTGGTGCTGCTGCACACCATGAACAAGACGCTCGCCTACAAGATGGTGGACTCCGAGGTCGTGCTGCCCGAGGAGATGGAGTCGCTGACCATCGAGCCCGGCGCCGACAAGGTGACGCTCGTTACCTGCACGCCCTACGGCGTAAATGACCATCGCCTGCTGGTGCATTGCGTGCGCACCAAGTACAGCAAGAAGGACGTCGACAAGCAAAAGTCGCTGGCCGGCCGCCACTGGGGCAAGCGCGAGTTTGCCGTGCTCATCGTGGTCGTGGCCATTGTGCTGTTGCTACTGGACATCGTGATCCACGCGGTCCGCAAGCGCCGCAAGGCCAAGGCCTCGGCATAGGACATTCTCCAGAACCACCACAAAGGGGACAGGCGCCATTGTGGTGGTCGGGACTTCCAAACCATCACAACATTCGATGAAAATCGCGATATTGACGAAAAGTGTCGAATGTTGTGATGGTCTTCGTTGTGGGCGGGACGGTTTTCGTTTCGGACGGCGCGGTTTTCGCTATGGACGGTGCGGTTTCGCTGCGGAACCGCCGGCCCGCCAGCCCGCCGCCCTCGTTACGTTTTCGCTGCATTTGGGTAAAGCGCCTGCTCCAAGCCGGCGTTGCCTTGTATACTAGAGCGGTTTAACTGTTATGCGGAAGGGAGCGCCTATGGCACTCAGCGAGAAAGATGTGCGCGGCATCGCCGAGTACGCAAAGATCGCACTGACCGATGACGAGCTCACCCAGATGACGTCCTACATGAACGACGCCGTCCAGATGCTCGAGCCCGTCTTGCAATATGACTTGCCCGACGTGGAGCCCACGTTCCAT
>DBFBKG010000115.1:0-2549 GCA_048203815.1 Collinsella sp.
TCGATGACGTGACCAACCTGAGCCTGCCCGAGGCCGAGGATGCGCCCAACACCGCAGCCCCCGGCACTATCGAGTGCAAGTTCTGGGGTCTGGGTGGCGACGGTACCGTCGGCGCCAACAAGAACTCGATCAAGATTATCGGCGACCACACCGACAAGTACGTCCAGGCCTACTTCCAGTACGACTCCAAGAAGACCGGCGGAGTCACCGTCTCGCACCTGCGCTTTGGTGATTCCCCGATCCGCTCGCCGTACTACGTGACCAAGGCCGACTTTGTCGCCTGCCACAACCCCAGCTACATCGTCAAGGGCTTCAAGATGGTCCGCGACGTCAAGCCGGGCGGCACCTTCCTGGTCAACTGCCAGTGGAGCGACGAGGAGTTCGCCGAGCACATGCCCGCCGTGGCCAAGCGCTATATCGCGAACAACAACGTCAACGTCTACCTGATCGACGCTATCGACCTGGCCGCTAAGGTCGGCATGGGCAAGCGCACCAACACGGTGCTCCAGTCCGCCTTCTTCGCGCTGGCCAAGGTCCTGCCCGCCGAGGACGCCCTGCAGTACATGAAGGACGCGGCTACCAAGTCCTACATGAAGAAGGGCCAGGCTATCGTCGACGCCAACCACAAGGCCATCGATGCCGGCGCTACCGCCTTCCGTAAGTTCGAGGTTCCGGCCGACTGGGCTACCGCCGAGGATGCCGCTCCCGTCGAGCTCTCCGAGGAGACCAAGTCCGCTATCGCCCAGCAGGTCAAGAACCTGCTCGAGCCCATCGATCGCATGGACGGCGACAGCCTGCCTGTTTCCGCCTTCGTCGATTGCGCCGACGGCCAGTTTGAGCTGGGCACCTCCGCATACGAGAAGCGCGGCGTCGCCGTGGTCGTTCCCCACTGGGACGAGACCAAGTGCATCCAGTGCAACCAGTGCGCCTATGTGTGTCCGCATGCCACCATCCGTCCGTTCGCGATGACCGAGGACGAGGCTGCCGCCGCGCCCGAGGCTACCCGCACGCTCGACGCCATGGGCCCCAAGGCCAAGGGCATGAAGTTCACCATGGCTGTGTCCCCGCTCGACTGCATGGGTTGCACCAACTGCGTCAAGGTTTGCCCCAAGGGCGCCCTCGAGATGGTTCCCACCGAGCAGGAGATGGACCAGCAGCCCGTTTGGGACTACATGGTCGAGAACGTCTCCGAGAAGAAGGAGCTCATCGCGGCCAACGTCAAGGGCAGCCAGTTTAAGCAGCCCTACCTGGAGTTCTCCGGCTCCTGCGCCGGCTGCGCCGAGACCGCCTATGCACGTCTGGTGACCCAGGTCGCCGGCGACCGCATGTTCATTTCCAACGCCACCGGCTGCTCCTCCATTTGGGGCAACCCCGCTGCCACCGCTCCTTACTGCAAGGACAAGGACGGTCACGGCCCGGCGTGGAACAACTCCCTGTTCGAGGACAATGCCGAGCACGGTCTGGGCATGGCCGTTGGCTACGAGGCCGTTCAGAAGAAGCTGATCGCTGCTACGCAGGAGATCATCGCCGCTGACGGTCCGTCCGACGAGCTCAAGGCCGCCGGTCAGGCTTGGATCGACTCCGTCAACGACGCCGAGGCCTCTAAGACCGCTGCCGCCGCCTACGTTGCCGAGCTCGAGAAGTGCGGCTGCGACGCCTCCAAGGCGATCCTCGCCGACAAGGCTTACCTCACCAAGAAGTCCTTCTGGATCTTCGGTGGCGACGGTTGGGCCTACGACATTGGCTTCGGTGGCCTGGACCACGTCCTGGCTTCCGGCCACAACGTCAACGTCTTCGTCTTCGACACCGAGGTTTACTCCAACACCGGTGGTCAGGCCTCCAAGGCCTCGAACCTGGGCCAGGTTGCTCAGTTCGCCGCTGCCGGTAAGGTGACCAAGAAGAAGTCCCTGGCCGAGATTGCCATGAGCTACGGCTACGTCTACGTGGCGCAGGTCGCCATGGGCGCCAACCCGGCTCAGACCCTCAAGGCCATCCACGAGGCCGAGGCCTACGACGGTCCGTCCCTCATCATCGGCTACAGCCCCTGCGAGATGCACTCCATCAAGAAGGGTGGCATGCAGAACTGCCAGGCCGAGATGAAGAAGGCTGTCGAGTGCGGTTACTGGAACCTCTTCCGCTTCAACCCCGAGGCTGCTGCCGGCAAGAAGTTCTCGCTCGATTCCAAGGAGCCCGCGGGCGGTTATCAGGAGTTCCTGATGAACGAGGCCCGTTACGCTTCGCTGACGCGTTCCTTCCCCGAGCGCGCCGAGGAGCTCTTCAAGGAGAACGAGCAGGCCGCTATGGACCGCTACGCTCGCCTGCTGAAGCTCAAGACGGTGTACAACGAGGCCTAGGTCTCTCACCGCAGGATCTGAGGGCTGACCTTCGCGGACGTCCTCGGACATGAAAGAACCCCCGCTGCGCACTACGTGCGGCGGGGGTTCTTTCGTCCTGCGGAGTGTCCGCGAAGGTTAGCCCTCAGATCCTGCTACGACTACGTCCTTGGATTGTGTGGCTGAATGAAGGACGTGGTTGGTGGGGCCTTTTGT
>DBFBKG010000116.1:0-5523 GCA_048203815.1 Collinsella sp.
AACAGCTCGAATAGCGGTAACTCCGATTACGACTCGTTCATTAACGAGTGGACGAGCCGCATCGATAACTACCTTGCCGGCTCCCCTATGGCAGGCCAAGGATACAACTTTGCCGTCGCCGCCTGGAATACCGGCGTCGATCCCCGTTGGTCCCCCGCCATCGCTTGCATCGAGAGCAGCAAGGGCCTCTATTGCGCCGGCTCCTATAACGCCTGGGGCTGGAGTGCCCGCGGCGGTGGTTGGCGTAGCTTCAGCAGCTGGGGCGAGGGTGTCTCCGCCCACGTTGCCTACCTGGGCGCCAACTATGGCTCCACGCTTACCCCGGCAGCCGCCAAGAAGTACTGCCCGCCAACGTGGCAGGACTGGTACAACAAGGTCGCCAATCAAATGAACCGTATTTAAGTGCAACTGCAAAGGGGCCTCAAACGGGGCCCCTTTTCGATTCTCTAGGAGACGACACCGGTCGCGTTGCCGACAACAACGACGACGCACATGACGGCAAACATAAACCCGAGCGCCTTGAACCATAGTTCGACAAAAGCACTCCCCCGATACCGATCGAGCACGGGAAAGCGACGTCGAAGCCTACGCCGGTCGAGCATTCCGAATGTAATGAGCAGCACCAGGCCATCGACCATAAAGAAATACTCAAGCGCCAAAAACCACGTTGGATAGTTTCGGTTTTCGCCCGTCGGCGTAAATACCGCAAAATGGCTGCCCATCAGCAGCAACAATGTTGTCGCATAGACGCATCCATTCCATATGCGCCCCACGGGCTCGGGGATACGCGAGAGCAGACGCGCACATTTGGACGTCACGAGAGAGACAATCGAACGCCGGCTTGCAGAAGACGGAAGCGTGAGGGCAACCGGCTGCTGTACCCGCTGCACCTGTGGCACCGCGGCCCGGGGCACGCTGGCAGCAGAAAAGGTCACGGGCGACGGCGCAGGGAGACATAGCTCATATGCCGCACGCGCAGCATGCCCCAGTGCCTTCGCACTCGCAAAGCGCTTAGCGGGATCGAGCGCCATCGCCATGCAAATCACATCCGCCAGCGGAACGGGAATGCCATGCGCCTCGCATTGCTCGCGCATGTCACGCCCCGGTTTGGGGTCAGTTCCCGTCAGGCAAAAGAACAGCAGCGCGCCAAGCGCGTAAATATCGCTGCGGACGCTCGTCTGCCCAAACCCAAACTGCTCGGGCGGCGCATAGGAACGCGTTCCAAACTTGACGGTGTCGGCGTCGGCGCCATCGCGCCAAACGCGCGCAATTCCCAGGTCAATAATCACCAGCGACGAGAAGGTCATGCCGGCATCGGCCGCATACCTCACGCCCGATACGATGATGTTCGAGGGTTTAAGGTCGCGGTGGATTACCGGCACCCCCGGCTCCCCCGCAGCTGCAAAACCAGCATGCAGCTCGCCCACCGCTTCACACAGAACGGGATACAGCCCGCGGGCATAATCGGGCGTCGCCCCCAGGCGTCCCACCAACGCCTCGAGTGTCTCGCCTTCGACATACTCCATCACCACGTCAAGCTCGTCGCCCACACGGCGACAATCGACGATTCGGGGTAAGTGCTCAAAACGACGACCGGCGCGCTGGGCCGCAAACAGGCGCTCATATGCTCCGCCAATCTGCACCGAAGCATCGATGCGCTTGCGGACAAAGGGACCGAGAGACCCGCCGCCAGAGCCCTCAAAATAGACGAGTTCGGTCGTCTCGACATCCGAGCACTTGAGCACGCGCTCCACACGATAGCTGTCATCGCGGTCGAGCGACGCCAAATGCTCGACAAGTGAATCAGTCAGCTCGTCATCGGAATATGTTGGGTTCTGAGTATCCATGGCGTCCATCATAACGCAGGGTGCGGACACCCCATGGTGTCCGCACCCTGTTCGTTCGCATAGTTGTTTCGGCAACAGCCAGCTCAGCCATCGGCCACTAACTCACCGTTTCCTCGCCAAAGCGATACAGCTCTTCATTGACCTTTTGGAGGCTACAGCCACGGTCGATGCAAAAGATAATGATCGCATCGCGACGGTCCTTGCAGTTGAGGACGCTCACTCCGGCAGCCGTCAGGGCGCGGTTGGTCTCCTTCATCGACAGCGCCATCGCAAAGGCAATCTGCAGCACCTTATTGCGGCTTGGGTGGCGCGCACCGGTAAAGATCTGATAGCCAAAGGTCTCGTTGAGGTCGGCCATGCGCACCACGCGCGAGCGCTCTAAGCCCTTTTCCTGCAGCAGCTGCTTAAGGTAGTCCGAAAGCGACGGGGCGGCAAAGTCGTGTTCTTTGATATAGCCATCGATGTTTGGCGCGTCGAGAAGCTCATTGAGCAACTCGTCAGTCAGCTTTTTATCGGGCATACGACCTCACCTCCCATACGGCGCAACGGTAACGACATGCTAGGCCAGCACCCAGCTTGCAGTGGCAGACTTATCAAACATGTTGGCAAAATACAGTGCCTTCTTGATATCGCCATCAAAGTAGATATTGCCCGCCACGGAGCCACCGGCGGCAAGGGTACCAGACTGCAGTTCATCGGAGCCCTCGCTGTAGTAACCCTGATTCTGTTGAGCGCCGTTGGCGTCCTCGCCCTTCCAGTCGTAGATATTGTAATCTGCGCCCTCATCGCCATTGTTAACGTACGTGACGTGAATGCCCGTCATGGTCGAACCGTCATAATTTGTGAGGCCGGGCTGGACGGAATCGACGACGACAGAAAGGCCAGCAGCCGTGGTCACTGTCGTGCCAACAGCTAGGTCAGTCGTAGGCTGCTCTTCCTTCTTCGTCTCTTCCTTCTTGTCGCCATCGTCGGCATCCTCGGTGACGGTCGCCTTATCGCTACCGCAACCGGCAAGAAGACTGGCAGTCCCCAAGGCAACAGTGGCGAATGCGCCAAATGCAGCGCGACGACTCAGCAGCACTTCGTTTTCGAGCTTATTCATCATGCATCCTTCCTACGATCCGGCTACTGCGCCGGCACACAGCACATCGTAGGAAGGATTAAACTTGAATTCATTAGCTGAGAGCTAAGGTTGCGGTAAACGGCCAATGCGGTTGTCCAAACGCCAAGCAAACGCACTTTGCGCGACCTTCTGCTGGCAGTGCATCAACCCACCGTGACGGATTCTCCGGTAAAGGTACTGATCATCAGCAGGACAAAGAACACCAGGTAGCCGACACTCAGTGGGTACGCAATGACCAGGAAGACGGCCCAGCCGACATTGGTTTTACCGTCGGCACGACGTTGTTCGCGATTGCGGCAGAGCCAAATCGTCACGCCAATAGCCACAATCAGCAACACAAGCGCCGCCGCGGCAAGCCCGGCAAGCACAAACATAACACCAATGCTCACAGCAATAACCGGAAGCAACAACAAGCCGCACCCACACCCACCGGGACTATAAACGGCAGACTGTCGGCATCGCCCCATCGTCACTCCAACCTCAACATCTTTGAACACTACAATGCGATAGCCTGCTGAACAGGAACGATCTTATCCAGTTCCGGTTCGATGCGCCTCTTTTCCGCCTCGAGGTCAAACGCTATCTGGGCGCGCAGCCAATAACCATCCGTCAGGCCAAAGTAGCGGCAAAGGCGAAGGTCGGTGTCAGCCGTCACACGACGCCTTCCCAAGATAATCTGCCCAATGCGTTGGGCCGGAATCCCGGTCTCCTTAGCAAGGCGATATTGAGAAATGCCCATAGGGAGAAGAAATTCCTCTTTGAGAAGCTCACCAGGAGTCACCGGTGACAGCAAATCGGGCGCAGTCTCATCACTTGTGATAATCGACGATTTCGACATTCCAAGCCATCCCCCGTCTCCACTCAAAACAGACCCGATAGCGCTCATTAACACGGATGCTATATTGGCCGGCGCGATCGCCCTTCAGCGCTTCAAGACGATTGCCCGGAGGAACGCGAAGATCATCAAGTGAAGCACAGACCTGCAGTTGACGAATCTTCCTCAATGCGACCCGCTCAAAGGGTACAAACCTCCTGACCCGCACACCCATCGCAAAACGTTCGGTATCCTCATCTTTGTACGATGCAATCATAGTATCGCCTTACGTTAGTAACGTCAAACGTTTCTATAGACTTACATCTCTATTATACCGTACATCTGTTCGTGTTTCCTAGAACAAGTATCCTTCGGCAATTAAGCAAGCAAAAGCAATCGTTTGTAGACATCGAGGCCTTTGAGCAGGATTTCCTCGTCAAAGAGCATGGTATCAGTATGCAGGACACTCGTGGCATAGGCGGGGCAGCCCTCGTCGTCACTCGGATTATCCTGACTGACAGGAACGCCCGTGCCTAGCAGGAAAAACACGCCCGGCAGATGGCGCTGATAGAACGCAAAATCCTCGGCGATCAGCAGCGGCTCGTCCACAAGTTGCAGCTCGGACAAGGCAGGCGCAATGCAGGCAAACAGCTCGGGGTCGTTATCGACTGGCGGATAGCCCTCGGCAAAATCGAGATCGTACGTGCAGCCCGTTGCGGCGCAGGCATCGTCCAACACGCGGCGCACGCCCTCGCGCGCACGGTCGAACATACCGTCCGTAAACACGCGCAGGCTGCCAGCCACATGGGCCTCCCCTGCCACCGCATTGCAGACGGTGCCGGCCTGAAGCAGGCCGAACTTACCAATGCAGGGCTCGTCGGCACCCAACTCGTCCATGAGCTCGCGCTCGGCAACCAAGAACTTGGCAGCCGCCAGTGCCGCATCGTGCGACTCCTCGACTGGAACGCCGTAGGTCTTGGCGATATGGATGCTCGCGCCATGGATATGAATGTGCGTCTCGCTTGAGCGCGCCAGCAGCGGACCGGAACAGCTTGCCAACGTGCCGGCGGGCAAATCGGGCCATACGTGGAAGCCAAAAATGCGGTCGACGCCATAGCGCTCGAATACGCCGCTCTCACACACCGTCTTGGCGCCACCGATCGTTTCCTCGGCCGGCTGGAACACAAAGAGCACGTTGCGCTTGATGACGCCCGGTTGCTCGCGAATCGTGCGGTCGACATGCGTCGCGGCGGCAAGCGCCATGGCCATGTGTCCATCGTGTCCGCACGCATGCATCTTGCCGGGATGGGTCGAGGCGAAGGCCGCACCCGTCGCCTCCGCGATGGGCAGTGCGTCCATATCGGCGCGAATCGCCGTGGCATGCGCGGCGCCCGTGCCAGCGTCGAAGAAAGCGCAAACACAGCTGGGGCAGGGATGGACCACTTCACAGGCAAGCGAGGCGAGCACGCCCTCTATATAGGCTATGGTTTGAGGAAGCTCGAAATCGAGCTCCGGAATGCGATGCAGGTCGCGACGATAGCGACGAAGTTCTTGGAGCTCGGTCATAAAGGATCCTTTCATGGGGCATATCCATTCCCACAATATTGTGATGCAGAATTGTGACGCCCTTGTTTCTAGCATATCCCTGCATTTTTTAAACGTTATATACGAATACTCTTGTTTGGTAAAGTGCAACGTGGTAGGGTCGTTACCACTTGATAGAGGCGCGGGCACGAAGA
>DBFBKG010000117.1:0-14957 GCA_048203815.1 Collinsella sp.
GATTCTGCCGGCAGAGGGCGACTATGGCGTGGCCATGCTGTTCTTCCCACAGGACGACAAGGGCGTAGAGGATGCCCGTCGCGTGTTTGAGGAGGGCTGCGCCGAGGCCGGCGTGCCGCTGCTCTTTTGGCGCGAGGTGCCGGTCGATCCGCACGACCTGGGAGAGACGGCCCGCGCCTGCATGCCTACTATCCTGCAGGCCTTCCTGGGCCGTCCGGACGACACGCCGGCAGGTGACGCCTTCGAGCGCCGCCTGTACGTGTGCCGCCGCACCATCGAAAAGAAGGCCGACGCCGAGTTCGCCCTGCGCGACAAGATCTTCTACGTGTGCTCCATGAGCTCGCGCACTATCGTGTACAAGGGCATGCTCGTCGCCACGCAGATGCGCCGCTTCTTCATCGATTTCAACGACGCCGCCGTCAAGACGGCCGTGGCGCTCGTTCACTCGCGCTACTCCACCAACACCACGCCCAGCTGGGAGCGTGCGCACCCCAACCGTTTTATCATCCATAACGGCGAGATCAACACCCTCAAGGGTAACGTCAACTGGATTCGCGCCCGCGAGCCCAACCTGTACAGCCCCGTGCTGCAGCACGATCTTGAGCGTGTGATGCCCATCATCAACCGCGAGGGTTCCGACTCCGCGATTCTGGACAATGTACTTGAGTTCCTGGTCATGAACGGTCGCCCGCTTACGCGTGCCGCGTCCATGTTGCTGCCCGAGCCGTGGGACCACAACGACAGCCTGAGCGAGGAGCGCCGCGCCTACGACGCCTACCAGTCCATGCTCATGGAGCCCTGGGACGGTCCGGCCGCCATCGCCTTTACCGACGGCCGCACGCTGGGTGCTGCCCTCGACCGTAACGGCCTGCGTCCTGCCCGTTACTATGTGACGCGCGACGGTCGCTTTATGCTGGCAAGCGAGGTGGGCACCATCGAGGTAAGCTCCGAGAACATCCTGACGAGCGGCTGTCTGGGGCCGGGCCAGATGCTCGAGGTCGACTTTGACCGCGGGCGCGTCATCTACAACGACGAGCTGCGCGCCCGTTACGCCAAGGAAAAGCCCTACCGTGATTGGATTGCCGAGGAGACGCTGACCGTCGACGCGCTCGATAGGCCTGCCGCGGCAACACCCGCCGAGGATGCCGAGGTGCCCGCCGCCGTGCGCATGGCTAAGCTCGGGTATCACTGGGATGATGTTGACGAGGTCGTGCGTCCCATGGCCCAGCAGGGCAAGGCGCCGCTCGCCTCGATGGGTATCGATGCGCCGCTGGCCTGCCTGTCCAAGAAGACGCGCTCCTTCTTCGACTACTTCTATCAGCTGTTCGCCCAGGTCACGAATCCGCCGATCGATGCCCTGCGCGAGCACATGGTCACCTCGACCACGCTCTACCTGGGCAACCACGGCAACCTGCTCGAGGACTCCCGTACGGCCTGCCAGCTGGTGCGCCTGGAGCGCCCGTTGCTCAACGAGGAGGAGTTCGAGCGTATCTGCGCCATCGACCGCGTGGGCTTTAAGCCCCGCCGTTTCCGTGCCGTGTACCGCCGCGATGCCGGCGAGGGCGCGCTGCAGGCCGCGCTCAAGCAGCTTGCAGAGGACGTTGAGACTGCGGTCCGCGACGGCGTGAACATCGTGGTGTTGAGCGATCGTGCCGCTGCGGGCGAGGTGCCCGTGCCGTCGCTGCTCGCCGTGGGCTGCGTGCACAACCATCTGATCCGCGCCGGCGTGCGTACCTTTGCCGACATCGTGGTGGAGTGCGGCGACGCCGTGTCCCCGCACGACTTTGCGGCGCTGGTGGGCTACTCTGCGAGCGGCATCTATCCGTACAACGCACATGCGTGCATCCGCGACTTGACGGCACGCGGCGACCTGGACGTGACGGCCGAGCAGGGCATCGCCAACTACAACAAGGCTGCGACGGCGGGCATCGTCTCCATCATGTCCAAGATGGGCATCTCCACGGTGCAGAGCTACCATTCGGCGCAGATCTTCGAGGCCGTGGGCTTTACGCCGGAGTTCGTCAACGCGTACTTCGCCGGCACGGTGAGCCGTGTGGGCGGTATGGGTGTCGAGGACGTTGAGCGCGAGCAAAACGAGCGCTACGACGCCGCGCTCGCCATCCTTAAGAGCCCGGCTCCCGATCAGCTGCCCACGCTGGGTCTGACCAAGTGGCGCCCACTCGGCGGCGAGGATCACCTCATCGACCCCCAGACCGTCTACCTGCTGCAGACCGCCTGCCGCGAGGACAGCTACGATACCTTTAAGGAGTACAGCGCCCGCCTGCACCGCACCGGCCGCGCCGTGCGCCTGCGCGACTTGCTCGACTTTAATGCCAGCGGCCGCACTCCGGTTTCGCTCGACGAGGTCGAGCCCGCGCTCAACATCGTCCGCCGCTTTAACACCGGTGCCATGTCGTATGGCTCCATCAGCAAAGAGGCGCACGAGTGCATGGCCATCGCCATGAACCGCCTGCATGGACGCTCCAACTCCGGCGAGGGCGGTGAGGATCCGCGTCGCGAGACCCCGCTGGCTAACGGTGACTCCAAGAACTCCGCCATCAAGCAGGTAGCAAGCGCGCGCTTTGGCGTGACGAGCCGCTACCTGTGCAGCGCCTTCGAGATTCAGATCAAGATGGCCCAGGGCGCCAAGCCCGGCGAGGGCGGCCACCTGCCCGGCAAGAAGGTCTACCCCTGGATCGCCGAGGTCCGTCAGTCCACGCCCGGCATCGGCCTGATCTCGCCTCCGCCGCACCACGACATCTACTCCATCGAGGACCTGGCCGAGCTGATCTTCGATCTTAAGAACGCCAACCCCGGCGCGCGCGTGTCGGTCAAGCTGGTCAGCGAGGCCGGCGTCGGCACCATCGCCACCGGTGTGGCCAAGGGTGCTGCCGACAAGATCTTGATCAGCGGCCACAATGGCGGCTCGGGTGCTGCGGCGCGCGATTCGATCTGGCATGCGGGTCTGCCGCTGGAGCTTGGCCTTGCCGAGGCCCAGCAGACGCTGCTGCAAAACGGCCTGCGCTCGCGCGTGGTGCTCGAGGCCGATGGCAAGCTCATGGACGGTACCGATGTTGCTGTCGCCTGCTTGCTGGGCGCCGAGGAGTTTGGCTTTGCGACCATGCCGCTCATCTCCATGGGCTGCCTCATGCAGCGCGACTGCCAGCAGGATACCTGCCCGGCCGGCATCGCCACGCAAAACTGCCGCCTGCGTCGCGGCTTCCGTGGCAAGCCCGAGCACGTCGAGCACTTTATGCTCTTTGTTGCCGAGCAGCTGCGCGAGGTCATGGCGAGCCTGGGCTTCCGCACCGTCGACGAGATGGTCGGCCATCCCGAGTGCTTGCGCCAGATCGAGGTCCCGGGCAACCGCAAGGCCAACCTGCTCGATCTGTCGCCCGTGCTGGCAAGCGCGACCTGCGAGTTCGGTGCCCATATTCCGGGCGCCGACGGTCGCCACTTCCTGCCGCAGATGGCCGCGGACAGCGAGCTCGACAAGACGCTCGACTCCACGTTGTTTGTGCCCTATACGGCCGACGCCCGTGCGCACCTGCGTCCGATTCGCTTCCGCGCCGATATCGCCAACGTCAACCGCTGCGTGGGCACCATCCTGGGCAACGCGGTGACCAAGGCGCATCCCGAGGGCCTGCCCGCCGGCTCCATCACCATCGATTGCGATGGCTCGGCCGGTCAGAGCTTTGGCGCCTTCCTGCCGCGCGGCATTACGCTCAACGTGTGCGGCGACGCCAACGACTACTTTGGCAAGGGCCTTTCGGGCGGCGAGGTGTCGGTGCGCCCCAACCCGCATGCGACCTACAAGTTCGACGAGAACATCATCGTGGGCAACGTTGCGTTCTTTGGTGCTACGAGCGGCCGCGGCTTCATTAACGGTCTGGCCGGCCAGCGTTTTGCCGTACGCAACTCCGGTGCCACCGTGGTGGTCGAGGGCTGCGGCAACCATGGCTGCGAGTACATGACGGGCGGTCTGGCGCTCATCCTGGGCGAGGTCGGGCAGAACTTTGCCGCCGGCATGACAGGCGGCGTGGCCTACGTCTTTGACCAGTACGGCACGCTCGATGCCCGCGTGAACCACGAGAGCGTGGAGCTCAAGGCCCCGACGGCCGGCGAACTGGCGCAGATTCGCGGGCTCATCCAAGAGCACGTGGATGCGACACAGAGTCCGCGCGGCATCAAGCTGCTCTACAGCTTTGAGACGATGAGCAAGCACTTTGTGAAGGTCATTCCGACCGAGTACGAGCGCATGCTGGCGATTGTCGCCGCGGGCGAGGCCGTGGGCAAGACGCATGCGCAGGCTGAGGAGCTGGCGTTTGACATTGTGACCGGTCGCGCGAGTGCCGCGGATGTTGCTCGCTTTGATGTCGCGGGCGGTGCTGCGGGCGCTGCGTCCGTGGCTGCCAGCTCTGTTGCTTCGACCAAGAAGGAGGCGTAAGTGCCATGGGTAAGCCCGGTGCTTTTCTTGATATCGATCGCGTGACCCACGAGCTTCGCCCCGTGGAGGAGCGCAGCCAAGATTTTGATCCGCTGTACGTGGAGCTCGACGACGATGCGCGTCGCGCCCAGGCGAGCCGCTGCATGATGTGCGGCGTGGCGTTTTGCCAGATGGGCGCGAGCTTTGGCAAGGCGCGTCCGAGTGGCTGTCCGCTGCACAACCTGATTCCCGAGTGGAATGAGCTGGTGTACCGTGGCCGCTGGGACGAGGCTGCCGAGCGCCTGTCGCTCACCTCGCCCATGCCCGAGTTCACGAGTCGCGTGTGCCCGGCGCTGTGCGAGGCCGCGTGCAACCTGGGTTCGGTCGATGGCCAGCCCACGACGATTCACGACAACGAGCGTGCGATCAGCGACCATGAGTGGGCCAACGGCGGTCCGCGTCCCTTTGAGCCGGCAGGGGAGGGCGCACCCGCGGTTGCCGTGGTAGGCTCCGGTCCTGCTGGTCTGGTGGCGGCATGGGAGCTTGCGCGTCGCGGCGCCCGCGTGACGGTGTTTGAGCGCGACGACCGCCCGGGCGGCCTGCTCATGTACGGCATTCCCAACATGAAGCTCGAGAAGTCCGTGGTCGAGCGTCGCGTGGCGCTCATGCGCGAGCTGGGCATCGTCTTTGAGCTGGGCGCTGACGTTACGAACCCTGCGGTAGCGTCCAAGCTCAATGACTTTGACGCCGCTGTGGTGGCTGCCGGCGCTCGTGCGCCCCGCGGTCTTTCGGCTGCGAACGTGGACGCTCCGGGCGTGGTGTACGCGGTGGACTACCTGACAGCTTCGACCGTCTCGGTGCTCGATGGCGGTGAGCCCGCGGTGAACGCGCGCGGCCTGGACGTTGTGGTCATTGGCGGCGGCGATACCGGCAACGACTGCGTGGGTACCGCGGTGCGCCAGGGTGCGCGCAGCGTGCGTCAGTTTGAGTTCTTGCCGGCCGCGCCCGATAAGCGTGCAGCGAGTAACCCTTGGCCGCAGTGGCCCAACGTTAAGAAGACCGACTACGGTCAGCAGGAGGCTATCGCTGCCATGGGCGGCAAGATGCGTGCTTGGGGCGTGGATACGCTCGAGGTGCTGCTGGACAAGAAGGGCGCGGCCGCGGGCCTGCGCGTGGTCGATCTGGACTGGTCGGCGGGAAAGCCCGAGCGCATCGCGGGCTCCGAGCATGAGGTGCCGGCGCAGCTGGTGCTCATCGCCTGTGGCTTTACGGGCCCCGAGCACGGCGTGTTCGATGCGGTGAGCGTGCCTGTTGCTACCGCTGGTCGTCCGCTGCCGGTGATGGCTGCCGAGGGCTCGCACCTCGCGGCTCGCACGGAGGGTGTCGCCGCGGATGCCGCGCCGGTGTATGTGGCGGGTGATGCCCGCAACGGCAGTTCGCTCGTTGTGAACGCCATGGCCGATGCCCTGGCCTGCGCAGCCGAAGTCGCCGAGGCGCTGGAGCTGTAAAGTAGTCATTTAAGAACGTCCCCAATGACTAGTCATTGGGGACGTTCTTTTTTGTCTAGTCGTTGGGGACACTCTTCGCGGGGCGTCTGTTCGTTTGTCGACGTATGGGTGTTCATTTGTCGACTTCTTGGGCTGTGGTCACCTGTTGTTTCTGTGGTGGCTGCGGGCATCTGGCTCAAAAGGGCGGGTTGGCTGTCTATGTCTACCTGCGGTTTCTTTGCGGTGCGCTCATTCGGTCAAGTGTCCCGTCAAGTGTTTGGTTAGCATCTGGTTTGCAGTCGAAGGCCTATTTTGCCCGCGCTGACAGTGGCTGCTCGCCCTCCTCGTAAGCTCAAATTGAGGTCCATCAGTTTGAGGAGGATGCCATGACTGACCAAGTTTTTGACCGAGCACAGCTGGCCGAAGCCGTCGGCAACGATATTGCCGACATGGCTCACTTTTGGATGCTGCGGAAGTTTCAATTCCTGGAGCCGGCGCGCGAGCAGTTCGAGATTATCGTCGATCCGTGGCTCAGCTATTGCGAGGAACCTTCTCAAAACGAAATCATGGCCTACAACATGGCGTTTACCGATTGGCTGCTGTTTGAGCGCCCCTATTACCACGGCAAGACGCTGTTGGAGCTATATGTTGACGAGCCGCCGGCATCGCTTTCGCCTGCCTCGCTCAAGCGGCTCGAGCAGGTACGCGACACGCAGTATTTCTCGCGTTTTGGCATTTTGGACAAGGATCCCGCGACTGGCATGGTCGTGCTGAAGGACACGCGCACCGACCGTCGCTTTGACGTCTACGACCCACATATCGTGCAAAAGGACCACTGGAACGATGGCGCGATTGCGGTGCGACTCGCGTGCGTCGACGATGTCTGGCTGACGGCGGGGCAGCTCTACCTGTATGACATCGCGCGCCTGAGCGACACGGCGGTCGACGGGCCGGGCGCGGTGCATCCCGAGGACCTAGAGGACGGTTTCGACACCTCGTGCATTAGCTTCTTTTTGCGCCTGGTTCGCGACATCATGGGCGCCCAGGGGCGGTACGTGAAGTCGCTCAATATTTACGAGCAGGAGTGGGAATAGGGGGGGGCGGGCTGTTGTCGCCTGCCTTGCCTTCTGCCTTTATGTCTCGATCTGTAACGTTTAGGGACAAAAAACCGGTCTACCTGTTACAGATCGAGACGAATGCTTGGGCACCGCTGGTTTGTCTAAATCTGTAACGTTTGGGGGCCTGGAGAACGTCTAACTGTTACAGATCGAGACGGAAGGTTGGCGTCTGCCGAAAGATCTCGATCTGTAACGGGAAGGGGCCAAAAAACGGTCTAACTGTTACAGATTGAGACAAAGGTTGGGCGCACGACTGAAAATCTCGATCTGTAACAACTAGAGGCTCAAAGACTGTCTTCCTGTTACAGATCGAGACGTTTGTCGACAGCGGCAACGGTGACAATGGCCCATTTCTCCGATGTGGTGGTGATGAAAGTGTCTAATACCGTTCTTAAACACAAGCAGGCGACACGTAACACCTTGGCGCGGAATAGGATGCTTGCCAGGCTCACGGAGTCGGCTGAACAAGGCGTACTGCTTGTGACACACGACAATGCCGAGCTCATGTGGCTGCGGCGTCATGTGGGAACCGATGATATTGCGGAGCCCGAGTCGTATCTGTTCTGTTTTCAACATGATTGGGATGCGTTGACACCGGCGGAGCGAGCACTGCGGACCATCAAAGGGCTTGCGGAGTTTCATCCCGATTGGTCGTTTTGGGGTTATGACGCGGCACTTTTGTGGGGTCTGGAGGTGCCGAATGATCTGCTTGGGCCGCGATTTCTTGTTAAGACAGGTTGCTCGGTGCCGCTGAGTGCAGGATGCCGGCTGTTGCGTCCGCAGGCGGCGGGTGCGCTTGAACAAGTCGACGGCGTGCGGGTGACGCCGTTTTGGCGCACGGTAGAGGATTGCCTGTTGCGTGCGCCGTTTTCGTATGGCTTGGCGATTGCCGATTCTGCGTTGCGAGCAAAGGGCGTATCGCGCGATGACTTTTGTGAGCGGCTTCGTATGGATTGTGAAGGCAAGCGTGGGTATCGCAGAGCGCAGGTGATTGCGTCGTATGCGGACGGGCTGTCCGAAAACGGCGGCGAGTCTCGCTTTCGGGCGTTCTTTATTGCATATGGTTTCCGGTGCCAGAGTTGCAAGTGGAGTTTCGTGATCCGCTCGATCCGAATCAGGTATTTCGAGTCGACTATTTCTGGAGGCTCGAGGACGGGACGTGCGTGATTGGCGAGCTCGATGGAAAGGGAAAGTATGCCTTACAGAACGACGAGGGTCGGGAATCGGTCGACCCATTCGTGGCGGAACGTCAGCGGGAGTCCCATCTGACAATGCTCGGACACAAGGTGCTTCGGTTTACGTTTGATGAACTCAAGAATCCGGGGAAGCTGGCTGAAAAGATGAGACTGGCGGGTATTCCGCGACGGGCCGATTTGGCTGAGGAATGGAGACGCCAGTGGTATGGGTGCTAAGGGGTGCAACTGACGCGGATGTGGTTGTTCCTGTCGAGTTTGTCTCGTTCTGTAACAACAAGGGGCCGTTTGGCCTCGTAACTGTTACAGATCAAGACAGAAGGTTGGCGCCTGCTGAAAGATCTTAATCTGTAACATCTAGAGGCCGAAAACCTGTCTATTTGTTACAGATTTAGACGTTTGACGACGGGGCTGGAGAATATCTCGATCTGTAACATCTAACGGCCAAAAACCGGTCTAACTGTTACAGATCGAGACAAAGGTTGGACGCGGTGCCGAAAGATCTCGATCTGTAACATTTGGAAGGTTAAAGACGGTCTACCTGTTACAGATTGAGACATTTCCCGGATGTCGCTGGGGTGGGACTGCAATGCATTCCGTTCTTCGCATCTCCTCCTTTCTCCGTTAACCGATATGTCCGCAGCAACTCTGCCGCGCTGGGCGATAATGGACAAATGTTCAAGTTAATCGTGAGGGAGGAGCTCGATATGGCGACTGCCGATCGTCCCACGTTGTTTATCAATGCGACCGTTCTGGATGGCTCGGAGTATATGGAGCCGCAGCCCGATATGGCCGTGGCCGTTGAGCGCGGTGTCATCACCTGGATTGGCCCGAGCGCCGTGGCGCAGGCGCCGGCGGGTGCCGAGGTCATCGACCTGGCGGGTGCGTATCTCATGCCGGGTCTCATCAATATGCACGTGCATCTGTGCGGTTCGGGCAAACCGGTCTCGGCGGGCGACGCGGGCGCACTCATGAAGAAGCTCGACAATCCCGTGGGCCGCGCCATCGTTCGCCACATCCTCAAGGGCAGCGCCCAACAGCAGCTGGCAAGCGGCGTGACCACGGTGCGCGGTGCGGGCGATCCGCTGTTTGCCGATATCGCCGTGCGCAACGCCATCGACGCCGGCAAGTATCAGGGTCCGCGCCTGGTAGCGCCGGGAACGGGCGTTACGGTGCCGGGTGGTCACGGTGCTGGGTTGTTCGCCCAGGTGGCTAACAGCCCCGCCGAGGCGGCCGAACAGGTGCGCGACTTGTACGCGCGTGGCGCCGACGTCATCAAGCTGTTCGTGACGGGCGGCGTGTTCGACGCGACCGAAGTAGGCGAGCCGGGCGTGCTGCGTATGCCGGTGGAGGTTGCCGCGGCGGCGTGCAAGGCGGCGCACGAGGTTGGCCTTCCGGTCATGGCCCATGTCGAGAGTACCGAAGGTGTGAAGGCCGCGCTTCAGGCCGGCGTCGATACGATCGAGCACGGCGCTCCGATGACCCCCGAGATCCTGGAGCTGTACCGCGGCGCCGCGGGTACGCAGCTTGAGGGGCGTGCGCCCAGCGTTACCTGTACGATCAGCCCAGCGCTGCCGTTTGTGTTGCTCGACCCGGAAAAGACCCATTCGACCGATACGCAAAAGAAGAACGGCGACATCGTGTGCTCGGGCATCATCGAGAGTGCCCGTGCCGCACTGGAAGCTGGCGTTAAGGTGGGCCTGGGCACGGATTCGAGCTGCCCGTTCGTGACGCAGTACGACATGTGGCGCGAGGTGGCCTATTTTGCCAAGTACGTGGGCGTGAGCAATGCCTTCGCACTGCATACAGCCACGCAGGTCAATGCCGAGCTACTGGGCCTGGGTGACGAGACCGGTACGATCGAGTGCGGCAAGGCGGCCGACATTTTGGTGACGCGCGAGAACCCGCTCGATGACCTGTGCGCTCTGCGTGAGCCGATGCATGTGATGTGCCGCGGTGACCTGGTGCGCAAGCTAAAGGTCAAGCGCATCCCCGAGGTTGACGCCGAGCTCGACGCGATTATGGCCATGCCGGCAGAAGCGCTTGCCGAGGAGCTCGCTCGCGATGGCGTAGCGTAAGCGCTGGTGTGACGGGGCGACAGCTTTATCGAATGATGTCACTCCATGCAAAAAGCCGAGGTCTCAACACGAGGCCTCGGCTTTTATTTTGTCCTATGGTGTAGCGGCTAGGAGCGCGTCTCCATCTTGGCGTGGCACTTGGGGCAGGTGACGCGGATCGTGCCCGTGCCCTTGGGGACGGACAGCATCTGGCCGCAGATGGGGCACTTGAGGTAGGCCGTGGTCTTGCGACCCTTCCACATCTTCTTGGCCGTTCGCTTGGCGCGCTCAAAGTCCTCCTTGCTGGTACCAGCGGCACGCGAAGCGTTTGCGGCCGCAGTCCCGCCGCCCAAGCTGGCGACGAACTTGCCTAGGCCGGGGACGTTTGCGGTCGCCGTGACAAAGGCATCGTTCTCCTTGCGGCGGGCGTCGATGTTTTTGGACAGGCCACGCAGCACGCCGAGTACGATTACGGCGATGGCGATCAAGCTGAGCCACTGAATACGGGCCATCGATCCGATCATCGCGATGACGATTCCAGCAAAGCCCATCACGATGGTGAGCTCGTCGGCGCCGTTGCGACCCTTCATAAAGTCATTCATGCAGAACTGCCTTTCATTTCGCTGTGCTGCACGCTTTTATACCCCTTTTGGTGCATTGGGGACAGGTTAATCTGCACCAAGGTGGTGCAAACGTACTTGTCCCCCTTGCACCAATTACTTGGCGAGCTTGTCGACGACGCGCTCTATCTCGGCGAGCTTGGCGGCTTTGAGCTCCTCGTCGCCCGATTCGATGGCCGAGGCGACGCAGCCCTCGATGTGTGCCTTCAACACATCGGCGTTGATGCGGGCGATGAGCGCCTGCGTGGCCATGAGCTGCGTGGAGATGTCGACGCAGTAACGGTCCTCCTCCACCATCCGCAGGATGCCGTCGATTTGCCCGCGCGCCGTCTTGAGCATGCGGGTCACCGATTTATGGTCTGCCATCATGGCGGGTCCTCGTTTCTGGTCGATCTTCCGGATGCCCCCGTCAGTTGCGGTGAAATACGGACTGTTTAAAGGCCTAGGGCGGCTCAACAGTCCGTATTTCACCGCAACTTCTGAGGATTGAGTAGGCAGCGTCTGCTACGCGGTGGTCACGGACAGGGCGTGGAACTTCTCGCCCGCTCCCTCGACGGCGGCGGCGAGCTGCTCGGCGGTCACGGTGTCGGCGCACTCTACCTGGACGGTCTGGGTCTCGTGGTCGGCGTCGGCATCGGTCACGCCTGCCACGTTGAGCAGCGCCGTCTCGACAGTAGCGTCGCAGTGGCCGCACATAAGGCCAGACGTTTTAACAATGTAGTTCATGATTATCTCCTTTTCGTTGAGTACCTAAAGTTGCGGTGGAATACGGACTAAATAGCGGTTTAGCTAAGCATGTTACGCCTTATTTCACCGCAACTGATGGTTTAAAGGTTCGCAGGCGCAGCGCGTTACTTACGACGCAGACGCTCGAGAGGCTCATGGCCGCGGCGCCAAACATCGGCGAGAGCTGCCATCCGGTGAGCGGGAAGAACACGCCCGCCGCCAGCGGAATGCCGATGCCGTTGTAGAACAGTGCCCAGAACAGGTCCTGCTTGATGTTACGGATCGTGGCGCGCGAAAGCTCGATGGCGCGGGCGACGTCCATGAGGTCGCTGCGCATGAGCACCACGTCGGCGCCCTCCTTGGCGATGTCGGCGCCGGTGCCGATAGCAAGGCCCACGTCGGCGCGCGCCAGGGCGGGGGAGTCGTTGATGCCGTCGCCCACCATGGCGACCTTGCCGCCTGCATCCTGCAGTTCGCGCACGTGGCGCTCCTTGTCGGCGGGGAGGACGTCGGCGATGACCTGCTCGCTGCTCAGTCCCACGCGGCGGGCGATGGCCTCGGCCGTCACGCGGTTGTCGCCAGTGAGCATGCGCACATCGACGCCGAGCTTGCGGAGTGCGGCGATGGCCTCGGCGCTCGTTTCTTTGACCTCGTCAGCCACGGCGATGGTGCCGACAAGCTCGCCGTTCTTGGCAAAGAACAGCGGCGTCTTGCCCTCGGTGGCAAATTGCTCGGCAAGGTCCGTAGGCACGGCAGCGCCCAACTCGCCCATGAAGCGCACGTTGCCGGCTGCGATGATATTCTGCCCCTCGCGCGCCGTGACGCCGCGACCGGGCACAGCGGCAAAGTCCTCGACCATGCGTGCGACGATTCCGCGTGTCTCGCACTCGGCCATAATCGCTTCGGCCAGCGGGTGCTCGCTCGAGCGCTCTAACGCGGCGGCCAGCTTGAGCAGCGCCTTTTCGCTCATGGCGGGCGAGCCGTCAGCGCGCGTGGCTACCACGATATCGGTCACGGCAGGCTTGCCGCGGGTGACGGTACCCGTCTTATCGAGCACCACGGTGCCCACGCTGCGCAGGTTCTCCAGCGTCTCGGCGCTCTTAAACAGAATGCCCATCTCGGCGCCCTTGCCGGTGCCAACCATAATGGCGACGGGCGTGGCCAGGCCCAGCGCGCACGGGCAGCTGATCACCAACACGGCCACGGCGGAGGTGAGCGCCTCGTTTATGCTGCCGGTCAGTGCCATCCACACCGCAAAGGTCACGGCCGAGATCACAAACACCACGGGCACAAACACGCCGGCGACCTTGTCGGCCAGGCGGGCGATGGGCGCCTTGGTGGCGTTGGCGTCCTCGACGAGCTGGATGATCTTGGCGAGCGACGTGTCGGCGCCCACGCGCGTGGCACGGAAGGTAAACGATCCGGTGCGGTTGACGGTTACGGCGTTGACGGTGTCGCCGGCGGTCTTTTCCACGGGGATGGACTCGCCGGTGAGCGCACTCTCGTCGACGGCCGAGCCGCCCTCGAGCACCACGCCGTCGACGGGGATAGACTCGCCGGGGCGCACGCGCAGCACCTGGCCGGGTAGGATGCTGTCGACGTCGACGGTGGTCTCGGTGCCGTCGTCGGCAACGACGGTCGCGGTCTTGGGTGCTAGGTCGATGAGTGCCTCGATAGCGCCGCCGGTTTTGGACTTGCTGCGCGTCTCGAGATATTTGCCCACGGTGACGAGCGACAGGATGGTGCCGGCGCTCTCAAAATACAGGTTGTCCATGCCTGTCATCATAGCCTCGTGAACCTGCCCGGCGGCCAGCTGGTCGGCCATGATAAACATGGCGTAGAGCGACCAGGCAATGGAAGCGGTGGCACCGACGGCGATGAGGGCGTCCATGGTGGGCGCGCCGTGCACGAGTGATTTGAAGCCGTTGATAAAGTACGCGTCGTTGATGTAGACGATGGGGATGAGCAGGACAAGCTCGGTGAGGGCGAGCGTCATGCTGTGGATATGGTCCGTGAAGATGCCGGGCAGCGGCCAGCCGAGCATGTGTCCCATGCCTATGTAGAACAGCGGGATAAGAAAGATGATTGAGATGATGAGTCGGGTGCGCATAGCGGAGGCAGTGGCCTCTAGCTTTTTGGTGGGCGACTCCATATGGGTGGCTCCGGATCTGGCTTGCGCGTTGCCGCTTGAGTTGGCGGCATCGGTGCCCGTGCTGACGGGCGAGGCCGAATAGCCCGCGCGGTCGACGGCAGTGCAGATATCGTCGGGGGAGACCTGCGCGGGGTCATAGTCGACCATCATGGAACCGGCGAGCAGGTTGACCGCGACGCTTTGGACGCCGTCGAGCTTGCTCACGGCGCGGTCCACGTGCGCCTGGCAAGCGGCGCATGTCATGCCGCCCACGTCGAACTTATCTTGAGCCATGGCTTCTCCTTTCTGTGGCGTAGTGTTGGAATTGTTAACCTGCCGATACTATACACCCATACCCCCTGGGGGTGTCCAGTACAGAAAGAAATGTATGACATTTCGATACAGATGAGGGTGGCTGCTCAATCGTTGACAGCCCCTGTCAAACATCTCAACCTGTAACATCTAACAGGGAAAATGACCTCTAACTGTTACAAATCGAGATTTTGTTTTGCGTGGCTGAGTTCTGTCTTGATCTGTAACGGTTCGGCCGGTTTTTGCTGAGCAGCTGTTGCAGATTGAGACAATCGGCCCAGACCCGCCCCGTCCGCCCCGTCATCTGTGGTTTACGTGGGGGCATGCGAAGCGCGGGTATACTAACCGGCGGCGAATCTGCTCCATCGCTTAGAGCTGCTGCGTCTGGACGGCGCGTGATAGGGTTGCCAAAGCGATCGCCAGCGTGCTGAGCAACGTCCTCTCTGTGCGCACCCGTTTTTGTATGTATTAGCGCACTACCAAGCACGCTCGCGCGGCCGCATGCCGTGCCCATTGCGCGTGCAGATAAGGAACAACAACATATGCGTAATTCTGTATCCGACGTCACCGACGCCGAGATCCTGGACGAGACCCGTGAGGCCATGACCCAGGCTGCCTTCGATGCCGCCGATGAGGCCAATGCCGCCCAGGCCGTCGAGTCCGCTACCGAGAGCCTGCCCGCCTTTGACGAGCTGGGCCTCTCCGACGAGATGCTTCGTGCTATCGAGAACCTGGGCTACACGGCGCCGACGCCCGTGCAGGCCGGCTCGATCCCTGTGGTGCTCGAAGGCCGCGACCTGCTTGCCGCCGCTCAGACCGGCACCGGCAAGACGGCCGCCTTCTTGCTGCCGACCATGAATAACCTGGAGCACATCGCTCCGCCCAAG
>DBFBKG010000118.1:0-6361 GCA_048203815.1 Collinsella sp.
ATGTTCAGCCGCAGCTCGTGCACGACATGTGCCGCGCTTATCTGGACGGCGACGTGGCACGTGCCCGCGATATCCAGATTGCCGGCCAGCCGCTCATCAACGCCCTCTTTAGTGAGGTCAACCCCATCCCCGTTAAGGAAGCGCTCGCCCAGATGGGTATGATCGAAGCCAACTACCGCATGCCGCTGTGCCCCATGGCAGACGACACGCGCGCCGCACTTACCGACGCTCTGAAGGGAGCTGGTCTGCTTGATTAAGACCGTCATTATGGGAACGGGCCGCATGGGCTCGCTCATCCGAACCACCGCCGAGGGCGTTGTCGACGCCGCCGGTCAGCCCGTTTTTGATATCGTCGCCCAGCTCGGTTTTGACCTGTCCGAGCTCGAGAGCGCACCGGCAGCCGACGTCATCATCGACTTCT
Source organism: Collinsella sp. (assembly GCA_048203815.1). Taxonomy (GTDB): domain Bacteria; phylum Actinomycetota; class Coriobacteriia; order Coriobacteriales; family Coriobacteriaceae; genus Collinsella. The sequence continues at coordinate 422 of DBFBKG010000118.1, forward strand.
CGAACGTCGTAACCTTCGATGCCGTTGTCGCCTATGTCGAGCGCACGGGCGCCGCACTCGTTTCCGGCACCACGGGCTATTCGCCTGAGCAGATGGACCGCCTGCGCGAGCTGGGCCAGAATGCCCGTGTCATGCACTCGGGCAATTACTCCATCGGTATCGCAGCCCTGCGCCATCTGGTTGCCCAGGCCACGCGCGAACTGCCCGGCTTTGATTGCGAGATTGTCGAGACGCACCACAACCAAAAGGTCGACGCTCCCAGCGGCACCGCCAAGCTGCTACTCGACGCCGTGGTCGAGGCCGAACCTGAGGCTGGCTATCATCCTGTTTACGGTCGTGAGGGCATGTGCGGCGCTCGCGATCCCAAGGAAATCGGCATGCACTCACTACGCGGCGGCACCGTCGCCGGCGTGCACGAGGTGAGTTTCTTTGGCCAGGACGAGGAGGTCACGCTCACCCACCGCGCCACGAGCCGTCAGATCTTTGTCAACGGCGCCTTGGCGGCCGCGCAGAAGCTCGTCACCCGCGCACCCGGCTTCTATACGTTCGACCAGGTCATGTTTGCCTAACCAGGTATCAACCGAATCCACCCAAAGGAGAGATAGCAAATGAGCAACGCAGCCGAGATGGATGCACAGGAGATTATCAACTACATCGCCACCGCGCCCAAAAAGACGCCCGTCAAGCTGTACGTGCGTGAAAAGCCCGGCATGAAGGTCCAGTGGGGCAATGCGCACGTCTACGGCGGTCGTCGTGGCAAGACCGTCTTTGGCGACTGGGACGAGCTCAAAGCCATCCTTGATGCCAATGCCGATTCCATCGATTACTACGATATGGAGAACGACTGCCGCAACTCCGCCGTGCCCATGCTCGACCTCAAGGGCATCAACGCCCGCATCGAGCCGGGCGCGATCATCCGTGACCGCGTCGAGATCGGCGATCGCGCCGTCATCATGATGGGTGCCATCATCAACATCGGCTCCGTTATCGGCGAGGGTTCCATGATCGATATGGGCGCCGTGCTAGGCGGCCGCGCCACCGTGGGCAAGAACTGCCACATCGGCGCCGGCACCGTACTGGCAGGCGTCGTTGAGCCCGCGAGTGCCACGCCCGTCATCATCGAGGATGATGTCATGATTGGCGCCAACGCCGTGGTCCTGGAGGGCGTGCGCGTGGGCAAGGGCGCCGTCGTGGCTGCCGGTGCCGTGTGCGTCGAGGACGTCCCCGCCGGTGCCGTCGTGGCCGGTGTCCCCGCCCGCGTCATCAAGATGCGCGATGAGAAGACCGACAGCAAGACCGGTCTCGAGGAAGGCCTGCGCCAGCTGTAGGGTTACGCGGTTTTACCAAACCGCGTAACTAGTCGACGCTGCAAACGACCCAGAGCGGCAATCTGACGTTCAATCGTCGGGCATGACCAGAAGGTCGATGCCCTCCTCTTTCACGTCACCTTGCTCGCTCTGGGTCGTTTTCGCTGACGCATGCTCAACCTGCGGCGCAATTCAATCCCAAGCAAAAAGGCCGAAGCACCAACGGAGCTTCGGCCTTTGTTTTGTCTGCAGCTTACAAGCGCAGTTTATCGATTCTCAATTGACCCGATGTTTTTGAGCTCGATGGAGATGAGGCCGTTGGGCTCGTTGACGAACTCGATGTATTCGGAGTTCGAACCCATCTCGGCCGGGAAGCTGATTTCGATACCCGTGTCGGTACGGATCTTGTGATTGCGCACAGCTGCGCGCTCGACCTGTTTGCGCTCCACGGGCACGCGCTCGGGCACCTTCTCCTCGGTCAGTGCCGCGCGCACGCTCTCCTTGATAACCGGTTCGTTCTCAAAGACCTCGTCGACGATATCCCAAGGCGGCAGCTCCTCGTCATCCTCGACCTTCTCGGCAACGGCAGCCTTAACCTTGGCGAGCGCTACAGCCGTGTTGGCACCGTGCTCCTCGGCGACTTCCTCGACCACACGCGTCACGGTGTCGATGACCTCCTTGCCCGATACGCCCGTGTCGCACTGCAGCAGGCCATCGGGGATAAGCATACGGTCCTCGCCGGCAATCTTGCGCTTCTTGTCCACGTAGCCGATCTCCATGGTACTCGCGCGCACGATGGCATAGCTCGGCACCTTTTGCGAGGGGTTTGGCAGAATGGCGTAGTGGCGCGCGATGTCGTTGCGCACCTCCCCCTCCTCGCGGCCCACTTCGTGCATAAAAGCCTGCTTGGAGCCCAGCAGCATCACGGCAAACCAGCGGGCATCCTCATCGTCGTCAAAATCGGCCACGAGCACGTCGGTGGACTCGGCTTTCTCGGCTTTGGTGAGCTCGGAGGAAATAAACTCCGCAATCTGCTGCGACAGGTCCACGAACTCGCGCTCGCCAAAGAAATAGCCCTTGAGCTCGCCACCAAACGCAGAGCTCTCGGCAAACGTGGCGCGTTTGTTGTCGGCCGAGGTGCGTGCGCGGCGCAGATGCGTGGTCACGAAGTTGCGCACGGTACGACTCTCGATATCGAGCTCGCGCTGGCTCATGACGTTGACGGCAGAGTCAAAGTCCAGGATATGCAGAATCGCGTGATTGATTTTCATATACGGCATTCCGTTCTAGATCGATTTCGGCACGAACCAGTATAGCGGTCGAGCCCGCCCCAGGCGCATCGAAGATTGGTGCATCGGGGACAGGTTGCTTTGCACCAATGGCTAGCGCAGGAGCTCGGACTGCCAAGCCTCGAGCTGTTCTGCCAAACTCTTGCCGGCAGCGGGCATGTCGATCTGGGGTCGTTTGGGCAGCAGTGCGCATTTAAGGATTGCCGCGATGGTCTGCGAGACAAAGCGTCGCGTATCCTTGTCAAAGCCTTGCGCAGCCTGGAGCATCACGGGCAGGCTCTCGCGCAGATTCCCAGCGATATCCGCAAACCGCTCAGCACCCGTAGCCTCAAACACGGAGAACAACGCATCTACAAAACGCTCGCGCTCGCTAGGCGACACTGCAAGCAGCATCTCGCGAATAGAGCCATCAACGTATCGAGCACCGGCGGACAGGCGCTCGCAGTACACGAAGTCGCGACCATCAACCACCCAGCTAAAGGGATTGTGTTGCAGCAGGCTGAACTCGGTGCTCTCAACGATGGCATAGTCCTCCTGTGTCTCGAACATCATGCCAAAGATCGACGACCGAGGTAGCGTCTTGTCGATTCGACCGGAAAGATCGGCAAAGGCGTCGCCGTTCAGGAACTCCTCGACGAAACCCGGACCATCATGGGAATATGCCCGTTCGATTCGCTCACGGGCGACATCGGAGCACATTGCCGCACCGTACACCGCAAGGTTTCCACCCTTGGAATGACCTCCGCACAAAAGCGGCCCGTCAATCGCATCCGCCGCCTCGTCCACATAACGTGCCGCGGATTCCTGGGCCGGCACAGGACACCGGAACGCCATGTTAAAGTCCTCTTTCCAACCCACAATCGTGCTGTCGGTCCCCCGGAAGGAAAGGTAACTAAACCCCGCCGGAAACCGGAACGCCATGGCTGCAAACTGCTCCGTCGCCACCACATCGCTCACAGCACGATAGCCGCAAACGTGCACGCCACGGTAGCGAGGACTTGCTGCCACGGCCTCCAACAAGGCCCTGCTCCCCTCCGGGTCCCACAAGTCGTCAATCATGTCCCGATAGCACTCGGCACGCAGCAGCTCGCGTACGTCTAGGCCCTGCCAGTTCGTCAGCTCCGCCATATCACCCGGCAAACGCAAATAGGACAACCACGCAAAGACCAGGCTATCCACCGCGCAGAACGGCCGCTCCTCAAACGGATCAAACGCCGTCTGGGCATAGGTCAAAAAATTAGGCGAATCCGACATGGCCCTCCCATCGACTATAGTGCATTGGGGTCAGGTTACTTTGCACCAAAAAAGCGCCCGGGCCGCGTGGACTCGGACGCCTTCATTGTAGCTTTTCGCTCTAGCGAGCTTGATTTAGCAGGAGAAGTCGACGCTGTCGATGATGTCCTTGAGGGCCTTGGCGGAGACGGTGAGCTCATGCTGCTCGTCATCGTCCAGCGGCACGGGGACGCGGCAGACAACGCCGTCGCGGCCAACGACGGTCGGCATAGAGATGGCAAGATCGGACAGGCCGTACTCGCCCACCATGAGCGAGGAGACAGGCAGAACGGTCTGCTCATCGCGCATGACGGCAGTGCAGATGCGCTTGACGGCCATAGCGACACCGTAGTAGGTGGCGTGCTTCTTCTCGATGATGGTGTAGGCGGAGTTCTTGACGTCCTCGGCGATGCGCTTCTCGGCAGCCTCATGCTCCAGGTGGCCGTGAAGCTCACAGAAGGTGTTCAGCGGAACGCCGGCAACCTGAGCGCTGGACCAAGCGACAAACTCGGAGTCGCCGTGCTCACCCATGACATAGGCCTGAACGTCGCGCGGGTCAACCTCGACGTGGGCACCAAGCATCTGCTGCAGACGGCCAGTGTCGAGCACGGTGCCGGAACCGATGACGTGGCCCTCGGGCAGGCCGGACATCTTGATGGCGGCGTAGGTCAGAACATCGACCGGGTTGGAGACGATGAGCAGAATGCCGTCGAAGCCGGACTTCTTAATCTCGGGGATAATGGACTTAAAGATGCTGACGTTCTTGTTGACCAGGTCCAGGCGGGTCTCACCGGGCTTCTGGGCAGCGCCGGCGGTGACGACAATCATGGCGGCGTCGGCGACATCGGAATAATCGCCGGCGTAGATCTTCATCGGCTCGGCAAACGTCATGCCGTGCGCGATATCCAGGGCCTCACCCTCGGCGCGGTTCTTGTCCACGTCGATGAGGACCATCTCGGAGAACAGACCGCTCTGCATCAGCGCGAACGCCGAAGACGAACCGACGAAACCGCAGCCGACAATAGCGACCTTCTTCTCGTTAACCATTAGAAACTCCCATCTCACTCCACAAACAAGCCGCCCGGGAACGACCCGAGCGGCTTGTCGTAATCCCAATACATCCAATCGGGACTTTGATTATGCTCCTATTCGCAGCCAAAAATCGACCGTTTACCGAAATTGTTTGCAGGATTCGTAAAATAACTGCACGAAATCGGTTTCGATATATTGACGAGGCGAAATAGCTTTCTAATACAGGCCCGCCTCGCGAATGGCCTCGACAGCCAAAGCGATCTGATCGGGCGGTAGGACCAGCGCCATGCGCACGTGTCCCTCGCCCGAAGGACCAAAACTCGCGCCCGGCGTCACCACAACGCCGGCCTTCTCCATGAGCTCCTCGCAAAACGCCATGGAATCGGTGCGACCACCGGGAAGCTTGGCCCACACAAACATAGATCCATGCGCGTTGGGGCGCTCCCAGCCCAGGCCCTCAAGACCGTCGCACAGGGCATCGCGGCGCTCCTGGTACTTCAGACGCTGCGCCTCGACCTCATCGCGCGGACCGTTCAGGCAGGCGATAGCAGCCTTCTGGATCGGGAAGAACATACCGAAGTCGATCTGACCACGCAGCTTGGCAAAGGCCGAGACAACATCCTCGCGACCGACCAAAAAGCCGATGCGGGCACCGGTGACGTTAAACGACTTGGAAAGCGAGAAGAACTCCACGCCCACCTCAAGCGCACCGGGATACTGCAAGAAGCTGCCGCCGGGCTCGCCGTCAAACACGATGTCGGAGTACGCGTTGTCGTGAACGATGAGCAGATCATGCTCGCGGGCGAAAGCGATAATCTCCTCGTAGACCTCGGGTGTGCCCACCGAGCCCACCGGGTTCGCAGGCAGCGACACGATCATATACTTGGCACGATCGGCCACCTCGGGATCGATGCCCGCCACATAGGGCAGGTAATTATGCTCGGCAACCAGCGGATAGTATTCGAGCTTGGCATCGGCGATCTTGGCACCCGCCTCAAAGACCGGGTAGCACGGATCGGGAACCAGAATGGTGTCACCCG
>DBFBKG010000119.1:0-3442 GCA_048203815.1 Collinsella sp.
GGTGTGGGGGCAGGAGCGGGCGCAGGCGCAGGCGTGTTGCCGCCGCCGTTGTTGGTCGTACCGCCACCATTGTTGGTGTTCTCGGTCGTACCGGCGGTGTCGTTGCTCACCGTGGCCTTTTCGGCAGTGCTGGCGTTGATACCGGCCTGCAGCGCGGCGTTGGCCTCGGCCTCGGCGGCAAGCTCGGCCTGCAGCTGTGAATCCAGGGAGTTCACGACATTCTGGGCCTCAGCCTGCTGGGCATTGAGCTCGTCGACCTTCTTCTGCGTCGCGGCGACGTTCTTCTCCTGCTCGGTCTGCTTATCGGTGAGCTGCTGCTTAAGGTCCTTGACCTCCTGAATGGTCTGGGCCTGCTTGTCGGAAACCTTGCCGTAGTAGAACAGACGGTTGAGCATGTCGCCCAGATCGTCGACGCCCGTCAGGACCTGAAGGAGACTCAGACCGCCGGTCTTGTACTCACCGGCAACATAGCTCGAAAGCTTTGCCTGACCCTCCGCAATCTCTTGCTGCTTTTGCGTGATCTCGCCTGCAGTCTGATCAAGCTCCTGCGTCTGTGCGGAGAGTTCTTCATGAATTTGCTGGGTTTGGGTGCCAATCTGCTCGAGCTTGGTACGGGCAGCGGCAAGGTCGGATGCGGTATCGGCGTAGGCCGGAGCCACGAGGCCCAGGCCCAAAACACAAGCGAGGGTTGCCGTAGCAGCGCAGCGAGCCATGTTTCTGTGCGTGTTTGCTGTGCGCATGTAGCTTCCTTTCCGGTATCTAAGGGTAGCGGCTAGTCCACCGTTACCAGGCTAAAGAGTTCAACGTCCTCGTTAGAAGGCGTGAGCTTCTTGCGCGGGTTGAGAAACGCAAGCTCAAGGATACAACCGTAGCCCACAAGCTTTGCGCCCATATCTCGCACCAGTTTACCTGTTGCCTCGACGGTTCCGCCCGTCGCGACCAAGTCGTCCAGAATCAACACGGTATCTTTAGAGCTGATAGCGTCGGCGTGGATCTCGATAGAATCCGTTCCATACTCGAGTTCGTAGCTCTCGCTTACCGTCTTGCGCGGCAGTTTGCCCGGCTTACGTGCGGGAACAAAGCCGGCGCCCAGGGCGACGGCCACGGGTACGCCCACCATAAAGCCGCGGGCCTCGGGGCCGACGACCTTGGTAATGCCCATGCCAGCAAAATGCTCGGCCAGGGCATTCACCATGGCCTTCAGAGCCTCGGGATTGCCAAAGAGCGGCGTGATGTCCTTAAATACGACTCCGGGTTCGGGATAGTCGGGAATATCGACGATATGAGATTCGAAGTCATACATGGCGTGACCTTTCATGGATTGCCGGGTAGACGGCGGTTATTTACCCGCGTTAGCAGACGAGCTATGCGAGGGGACGACGACCTTGGACGGCTGCACGAGCGACTCGTCATGCGCGGTAACCGCGGGAACACTTGCCCCATCGCTTTTAGCCTTGGTGGACTCGGAACGCGCGATCTCCTCATCGAGAGCATCGATGTCAGCGTCCTCGACCACGGCGTTGAGCGACTCAAAGACACGATTCTTAAGGAGCGCGGTGTGCACACCCTCGGTGAGGTCATGCAACTTTTTAAAAGCGCGCTCGAGCTTGGCGTCGCGCTCGTCATCGGAGGTATCCATGCCGAGCATACTCACGAGAACCTGCTCAAACATCGAAGACTCGCGGTTTGCCGACGATACGTACTGACGCAGGTTGCGCGGCTCAATGTGGAAGCGCGACAGCTCCGAGCAGTAACGGATAATCGGGAAATCTCGGCCATCGACGAGCTCTCGGTTCTGCGGGCTCTTGATGATGCGGATAAGATCGTTCTCGGCAAGGGAGCGGATAAACGAAATCTCGACGCCGAGCATATCGGGAATGGTCTCGATGGGATGCAGCTTTTGCTTGGTCTCCTTGGGTTCCGTCTTAAGCGGAACATCGGACAAAAGACCCACCTCGTAAGCCAAAGTGGACAGGTCCGTTGCGTTTTCCAAGCGCTGCTTAATGACGTTGAGCGGCATGTAGCGGGTCTTCTGCAGGTGCAGGATGACCTCGAGACGGTCAACGTCTTCCTTGGAGTACTGACGATACCCCTTAGGCGTGCGATGAGGGGTGATGAGCCCCTCATCTTCTAGAAATCTAATTTTTGAGTTTGAAAGATCGGGGTATGCGCCTCGAAGAAGGTTGACGACTTGGCCGATACTCAGATAGTTGCGTTCGGCCATTACCTACTCACCGGTTTCGATGCGCTCCGGCGTGCTCTCGTGGTAGATGAGCGTGAACGTACCGATCTGAACGGAAGAGCCGTCGTGCAGCGGAGCACCGTTGACGATGGCGCCGTCGACCCAGGTGCCGTTGAGCGAGCCCAGATCCTCAATACGGGCGCCCAGGCCCTCACGAATAATGCGTGCGTGGCTGCGCGAGACCGTCATGTCGTTGAGGAAGATGCCGTTCGCGGGATCGCGGCCGATGGTGGTCACGTCGTCCTCGAGCTCAAAGGCGGCTCCGGTCTGCGGGCCCTTGACGATGGACAGAACCGGAGCGGTGATGTGCACGTTGGCCATAAGGTCGGGAACAGTGACATCGCTCGAAGGAACGCGGAAAACGCAGGTAGCGTCCGCAGTCTTATCGTTCTGAGGCATATTGTTAACCTTGTTGTCCATGACAACCCCTATCTAACGCGGCCACGCCGCAAAGAATGAACCGTACGTAATCATACCCCAATGAATCAGTCTTCGATTTCGGGGTTGAGAAAGTCGGTGTCCTCGTCCTCGGGATGCGCGATGGCCTGTTTAATGGCCGCCCCTCCCTTAATGGAATAGATGACAGCGGTGAGCATGGAGAAGATCACGCCGCCGTACACAAAGAAGATGCCGAGGGGCACCGAGCTGCCGTTGAGGCCCGGGAATGCCGTGAACGTGGCGGGCAGCAGATGCCAGCCGTCCACGACGGGAAAGCCCAGCAGCATGAGCGAGAAGCCGGTCATGAGCAGTGCCGTGGCAATTTTCCCGGGAAAGACGACGTCGATGGGGCGACGGTGGTAGTGGCGTACGATGAGCGATCCGATCCCTAAGTAAACATCGCGACCGATAATAAGTATGCAGACCCAGATGGGCAACTCGCCGCGGACCACGAGACCCAGCACGCCGGTAAACAGCAGCGCGCGGTCGCAGATGGGATCCATAACCTTGCCGAGCCACGAGACCGTTTTGGTCATGCGGGCAATCTGACCGTCCATCCAGTCGGTGGAGGCCGCGATGGCATAGATGACAATGGCGACCACACGGTTGTTGTCCGTCACGAACAGGTACAAAAAGACGAGCGTGAGGACCAGGCGCGTAAAGGTAATAAAATTGGAGATCGTGAAGATCTTATTCGACGGGTAATCGGAAGTGCCGATAAGCTCCTTTTTGATCTTCTTCATGATGCCCACAGGACTCCCC
>DBFBKG010000120.1:0-5017 GCA_048203815.1 Collinsella sp.
TCGCAGCGCTCGTTGGCATCGTTTTGGGTGCCATCGCCGCCATTGCCTACATGCGCACCGCCAAGCAGGGTAGTCTTCACGAGGCCGACGAAAAGATCCAGTCGGCTCACGCACAGGCTGAGTCCCTAATCGGTGATGCAAAGCGTCAGGCCGAGACCCTCAAAAAAGAGGCTCTGCTCGAGGCTAAAGAAGAGATTATCAAGAACAAGCAGGCTGCCGAGGCCGAGGACAAGCAGCGTAAAAGTGAGATTCGTACGCTCGAGAATCGCGTGATGCAGCGTGAGGAGTCTCTCGATCGCCGCAACGATGCCCTCGACAAGCGTGAGCATCAGCTGTCTAGCCAGGCTGGCCAGGTCGAGAAGCGCTCCCGCGAGCTTGAGGAGCTCTGCGCCAAGCAGACCTCGGAGCTCGAGCGCATCGCCGACCTGACCCGCGAGGATGCTCACAAGGAGCTCCTCGACAAGGTTCGTGGTGAGGTTACCCACGAGGCCGCTACGATCATACGTGAGTCCGAGCAGCAGGTTCGCGCCGAGTGCCATAAGACCGCCCAGGAGATCTTGTCTCTGGCGATTCAGCGCTGTGCCGCCGATCACACCGCCGAGGTCACCGTTACCTCCGTGCATATTCCGTCTGACGACCTGAAGGGTCGCATCATCGGCCGCGAGGGTCGCAACATCCGCACCTTCGAGCAGGTTTCCGGCGTCAACCTTGTGATCGACGACACGCCTGAGACCGTCGTGCTTTCGAGCTTCGATCCGGTCCGTCGCGAGACCGCCCGCGTCGCCCTCGAGAACCTTATTGCTGACGGACGCATTCATCCTGCCCGCATCGAGGAGATGTATCACAAGGCCGCCGACTTGGTTCGGCAGCGCGTGCGCGAGGCTGGCGAACAGGCTGCCTTCGATACCGGTATCCACGATCTGCATCCCGAGATCGTTAAGACCCTGGGTGCTCTTCGCTACCGCACCTCGTTTGGTCAGAACGTGCTCCAGCATTCCCTTGAGGTTTCCGACCTGTGCGGCGTGATGGCTTCCGAGCTTGGCCTGGACGTTGTGACCGCCAAGCGTGCCGGCCTGCTGCACGATCTTGGCAAGGCTATCGATCATGACGTCGAGGGCCCGCATGCCGTTATCGGCGCCGAGCTCGCCCGTCGCTATGGAGAGAAGCCCGTTATCGTTCACGCTATCGAGGCTCACCACGCCGACGTCGACCCCAACACGGTGCTCGATGTTCTGGTCCAGGCTGCCGATGCCGTTTCTGCCTCTCGCCCCGGTGCCCGTCGCGAATCGGCCGAGAACTACATCAAGCGTCTTGAGAAGCTCGAGGAGATTGCCAACTCCCATGACGGCGTCGAGCGTACCTATGCCATGCAGGCTGGTCGTGAGGTCCACGTCATGGTTCAGCCGGACAAGATTTCCGATGCTCAGTCCACGGTCTTGGCTCATGACATCGCCCATCAGATCGAGGAAGAGATGGAGTACCCCGGTCAGGTGCGCGTCGTCGTGATCCGCGAGAGCCGCGCTGTCGATATCGCTAAATAACATGAACGACGCGAACGAGCTCATCTCATTTATCGCGTCGATGTCGGGGGAGGGCAACCTTCGCGTCGAGGAGAACCTTGGCGAGGGGTATGTCCGCCTCCGCGTTTCGGAGGCCGAGCGGCGCCAGGCAAAGCACGACATTCAGCATGTCGAGGATATTGTCATCGAAATGCTGCGCAACGCCCGTGATGCCGGCGCCGACAAGGTCTATCTCGCCACGTCCAAGGAAGATGGCGTCCGTACACTCGTCTTTCTGGATAACGGCTCGGGTGTGCCGCAGGATATGCAGGAGCGCATCTTCGATGCGCGCGTTACCTCCAAGCTCGAGAGCATGAAGATGGATCGTTGGGGCGTTCACGGTCGAGGCATGGCATTGTTCTCGATTAAGCAGAACACCGACGAGGCACGCGTTGTCGCTTCGGATGTTGACCTTGGCTCGGTCTTTAGGGTGAGTGTCGCAACCGACCGCCTCGGCGAGCGCGCCGACCAGTCCAGCTGGCCTCAGGCCGTGAAGGACGAGGACGGTCACTATGTCTGCGCCCGTGGCCCTCACAACATCATTCGCGCCGCCTGCGAGTTTGCCCTCGAGGAGCTGCGCGCCTGTGATGTCTATCTGGGGTCACCGTCCGAGATCGCCGCGACGCTGCATGCGCAGGCCTCAAGCCGTCTCGATACTTCTCGTCTTTTGTTTATCGATGACGAAACCGAGCTTCCTGTGGTCGATCGCCTGGGTCTTGCTTCGGATGCGGAAGACTTTATCCGTATCTGTTCGGGTTTGGGCCTTGAGATGTCCGAGCGTACGGCGCATCGTATCTTGGCGGGCCAGATTAAGCCCGTTCGCGGTGTGACCGCACGCCTGCTACGCGAGCGCGATTCGTCCTCACATGCGTCTGCTCCGGTTGATCTCGCCAAAGATCGTCGCGGGTTGCGTATCGCCAAGGACGACATGGCGCAGTTCTCGCGAGCCGTCGAGCGCGACTTTAACGATCTTGCATCGCGGTACTATCTCAACCTTTGCGGCGACCCCAAGATTCGTGTTTCGCGTGATCGTATTACCGTGACGTTCGATCTTGCCAAAGAGGAATAGCATCTTTACCGAGTCCGTTCGGTACGATACAGTTATTGCAGTTAAAACGTACTTTTAAACGCAGGAGTTTCTTCATGGATTGCCTGAAGGTATCAAGCAAATCATCGCCCGCGTCCGTTGCCGGCGCCATTGCCGGCATGGTCAAAGATGGTGTTCCCGTCAATATTCAGTGTGTTGGCGCGGGTGCCGTCAACCAGGCAATTAAGGCCGTGGCTATCGCGCGCGGCTTTTTGATTCCGACCGGGTTTGATATTTCCTGCGCGCCGGTGTTCTCCGACATCCTCATCAACGGGGAGTCGCGCACGGCCATCCGTCTTTCTATTTACGTTCATCAGATTAATCGAGCTGCCATGGATAACGTTGTGATGGACGACGTTAAGCCTGTGGCATAGAGTTTTTACTCTTTGCCCGCCCTCTTTGATTCCGCTTATTCCACCTCGTTAGGACTTATACACATGGACCAGGGTTCCGTACGCGATATTCTTGCCGGTAAAACCTACTTTATCCGCACCTTTGGCTGCCAGATGAATCAGCACGACTCCGAGCGCGTGAGTGGTCTGCTCGACTCATATGGCTGCCTCATGGCGCTCGATCCGGAGCATGCTGACATTGTCGTGTTCATGACGTGCTGCGTTCGTGAGGCCGCTGACACCCGTCTGTACGGTCAGTGCAACTCTTGTAAGAGCCTCCCGCCTTCGCCCTCGGGTAAGCGCGTGGTCGCCGTGGGCGGCTGCATCGCGCAGCGTGACGGCGAGGGTCTGCTCACCAATGTCGATAACGTCAATGTTATCTTTGGCACGCATTCCATCGCGCATGTGGCCGAGCTCATTGCTGAGGCATTCTTGGACGGCAAGCGCCATATTCGCACCAATGAGCACGAGGACACGGATGCGATGAGCATGCCGTGGCATCGTGAGACGCAGTATCACGCCTGGGTCCCCATTATGACGGGCTGTAATAACTTCTGCACCTATTGCATCGTGCCGTATGTGCGCGGTCGCGAAAAAAGCCGTCCTTTCGAGGAGATTGTCGACGAAGTGACCGGTCTCGTACGCCAGGGCGTGCGTGAGGTCACGCTTTTGGGTCAAAACGTCAACTCCTATGGTCGCGATCTGTTTGGCAAGCCGCGTTTTGCCGACCTGTTGCGTGCCGTGGGCGATACGGGTGTAGAGCGCATCTTCTTTACTTCCTCGCATCCCAAGGACCTGCTGCCCGAGACTATCGACGCAATGGCCGAGACGCCTGCCGTTATGCCGCAGCTACACCTGGCAGTTCAGTCGGGCTCGACGCGCATCCTTAAAGAGATGAACCGTCGCTATACGCGCGAGGATTACCTGGGGCTCGTCGATCGCATCCGCAATCGCATGCCCAATATCGCGCTTTCGACCGATATCATCGTGGGCTTCCCCGGCGAGACCGAGGAAGACTTTGAGCAGACGCTCTCGCTTGCCGAGACGGTCCGTTATGCTCAGGCCTATACGTTTATCTATTCCAAGCGTGCTGGTACTCCGGCAGCCGAGATTAATGATCCCACGCCGCATGAGGTGATTCTTGAGCGCTTCAACCGTTTGGTGAAGGTTATCGAGACCACAGCGCATGAGTATAACCAAGGTGAGCTCCACACCGTTGTGCCGGCACTTATTGAGGGTACGAGCAAAAAGAATGACGCGGTGCTGCTGGGCAAGAGTCCTAAGAATCAGACCGTTCATGCACCGATTCCCGCGGGCTATAGCATCGATCAGTTGATTGGCAAGATTGTCGATGTTGACGTTGACGTTGCCAAGACCTGGTATCTGTCCGGATCCGTTGTGGGCGAGCCGCGCTAATGATTTCTCCCGGGGCAGGCCTTTCCGCCGTTGCGATTGTCGGTCCGACCGCGGTTGGCAAAAGTGATGTCGCAGATCGTTTGGCGACTCGTCTTTCGTCCGAAGTGCTGTCGTGTGACGCGATGCAAATCTATCGAGGTATGGATATCGGCACTGCCAAAATGGCACCCGAGGAATGCACGGCGCCGCTACGCCTGGTCGATATTGTTGAACCGGGCGTTGCATATTCTGCAGCGCTTTATCAGGCAGACGCTCGTGTACATGTTGAGCGCTTGCTGGGCGAGGGCCGCCTACCGGTGTTTTGCGGGGGCACGGGCTTATATCTCAAGGCCGCCCTGGATGAGATGGATTTTCCCTCAGGCGAGCTTGAGGACGATCGCCGCGCGGGGTATCAGGAGCTTGCCGAGCGCATAGGCGAGGAAGCGCTGCACGCGCTGCTTGCCGAGCGTGACCCAGAATCGGCTGCTGTTATTCATCCCCATAACGTGCGCCGTGTGATTCGTGCGCTCGAGATGCATGATGATGGTATCTCCTATGCACAGCAAAAAAGTCAGTTTAGTGTT
>DBFBKG010000121.1:0-4698 GCA_048203815.1 Collinsella sp.
GTTATTTAGTCCGTATTTCACCGCAACTGAGGGATGGGATGTGGGGCTAACGCTCGTAGATTAAGTTACCTGCCAGGTAGGTGGCCTGAACCTTGGTGGCCTGCAGCTCTTGGGGGTCGATGGTGAGCGGGTTTTGGTCCAGGACTACCAGGTCGGCGTATTTGCCGGGCTCTAGGCTGCCGAGGTTTTGCTCGTCACCTGCTGCGTAAGCGCTGCCCAGGGTGTAGTTGCGCAGAGCTGTAGCCGCGTCGACGCGCTCGCTGGGGAGCCAGCCGCCCTCGGGCCAGTGGCTGCGGGGGTCTTGGCGCGTGATAGCCGTGTAGAGCACGTTCATGCTGGTAACGGCTGTGATGGGGCTATCGGTACCGAATGCTTGGCGGATGCCGCGCTGCTGATAGGTCGCAAACGGCCACATGATGCGGCTGCGTTCCAGGCCCAGGTCGCGCTCCGGGCCACCCGGGTCGAGCGTGATGTGGCAAGGCTGGCTCGAGGCAATGACGTTGAGCTTGCACAGACGATCGATGTCCTGAGGCAGCAGATTCTCCAGATGCTCGAGCGTGTTATGACCGTGCTGGGGCAAGCCGTAGAGCTCTGCCGCCTCCTCAAAGATATCAAGTGCGGCATGGATGGCACCGTCGCCGATAACGTGGATGCGCACGGTGTGGCCACGCTCGGCTGCCGCCAGAACCAACTTGCGCATGCGCTCGACAGGAACCGTCAGGCGACCCTGGTCGCCCGGGAAGCGCGGGTTGGTATAGGGCTCAGTGAGGTATGCGGTATGCTCGCTCGACACGCCGTCGAAGAACTGTTTAAATCCTGGCGCCGAGAGCAGCGCGTTGTTTGCGTAGCGGGTCTGGAGTTCTTCCAAGCGCGATTGGTCATCCAGCAGCGTGGGAAACAGATGGGCGCGGATGCCCAGCTTGCCGGCGGCCTGCAGCCTGTCGTAAACATCGTCGCGAATAAAGTCGCAGCCCGGCATGGGCATGAGCGACATATCGCAGATTGAGGTGATGCCTTGCTCGGCCATACGCTTCATCTGGTCGCCGTAAGCGCTCGCGATGCGGTCCTCGCCCAGCCATTCCAGGCAGCGCGGCAGCAGCTGCATAGCAGCTGCCTCGTGGGCAATACCCGTAAGCTCACCGTTTGAGTCTTTGTCGTAACTGCCACCCGCCGGAGGCTCGCTGTCACGCGTCACGCCGAGGGCTTCGAGTGCGCGGCTGTTGAGCCACAGCGTATGCCCATCGCCCGAATACATAACACAGGGGCGACCGGGGAAGGCGGCGTCGAGGGAGGCCTTGGTAGGATGCTCGGGCGGATCCCAGCGGTAATCGCGCCAGCCCTGGGTCACGACCCAGGCGTCGTCGGGCAGGCCCTGGGAAAACTCGAGCGCATGCTGCACCAGTGCCGCCTCGGACGTGCCCATATCCATGAGCATATACGGCGAGGAACCGACCGAGGTATGGAAGAAGTGCAGATGAGCGTCATGGAAACCGGGGCAGACAAACTGCTCGCCGTAATCGACCACCGGCGTGGCGGCAGGTGCGGCGGCAATCACGTCATCGGGCGCGCCGACAGCGACGATGCGATCGCCCGCGATGGCGATCGCCAACTCGCGGGCGGTATCGATGCCGTCTTGCGCGGTAAAGACGTTCTTGGAGCGGATAATCCGATCGATATGCTGCATGGGCATCCCCATCTCTGGCAGGTAATTCAACACCCCCGAGTGTACTCCCCCGCCCTTGTAACAAAACCCCAAGCGGCAAACGGCAACTTTACCAGCCCTAGCGGCAGGTGGCATACTGGAGAAAGCCTGTACGATTTTGCGATCAACCCAGCAAGGAGCAAATCGACCATGACGAAGACCAAGGCACAGCAAATTATGGCGGCAACCGAGGTTCGCGAAGCAGACGACGTCACCGCGGCCATCCAGGATATCGCCGCCGAGTTTGAACCCTATATCATCAAGCAGCGCCGGCACTTCCATAAGCACCCGGAGTTGAGCCTTGCCGAGGAGCGCACGACTTCCGACATCGCCAACCAGCTCGACGCCATGAATATCCCCTACGAGCGTCCGCTCAAGACGGGCCTGGTGGCGACGCTTCGCGGCACCGCGCCGGATGCCTACCGCGAGGACGGCACGCCGCGCCGCCGCATCCTGCTGCGCGCCGATATCGACGCCCTGCCCGTCACTGAGCAGACCGGCGAGGAGTTCGCCAGCGTCAATGAGGGCTGCATGCACGCCTGCGGTCACGACTGCCATATCGCCATGATGCTCGGCACGTTGCAGATTCTGCGCCACATGACCGATGACATCCACGGCGAGATTCGCATCGTATTCCAGCCCAGCGAGGAAAACGGCCAGGGCGCCAAACTCATGATTGGCACGGGTGTGCTCGACGGCGTCGATGGCGCCTACGCCGCGCACATCTGGAGCGAGGTCGACGCCGGTACCGTAAGCTGCGAGCCCGGCCCACGCATGGCAAACACCGACTGGTTCCGCATCGACGTCCGCGGCACCTCGTGCCATGGCGCCATGCCCCAGCGCGGCCACGACGCCGTTATGGTTGCGGCAGAGATCGTCAACGCCCTGCAGACCATCGTCTCGCGCGAGATTAGCCCCTACGAACCCGCCGTCATCACCGTCGGCGAGCTGCACGGCGGCACCGCGCGCAACGTTATCGCCGGCACGGCGTACCTCGCCGGCACGGTGCGCACCTATGGCGACAAAACGCATGAGGAGATGCCCGAGCTTATGCGCCGCATCGTGGAGCACACCGCAGCAGCGCTAGGCGCCGAGGCCGAACTCACCGACTACACCATCGCCAACTACAAGGTCGAAAACGATGCCGCCTCGAGCGAGCGCTGCCGCCAAGCTGTGCTCAAGTGCCTGGGCCCCGCAGGCGAGGGCCATTACCGCGGCACGCTTTCGGGCGAGGACTTCTCGGAGTACCTGCGTCGCGTGCCAGGTGTGCTCGCCTTTGTCGGCGCGCGCAATCCCCAGATCGGCGCCACCTATGCCCAGCACTCCTGCTTCTATAAGATCGACGAGAGCGTGCTCGCCAAGGGCTCCATGGTAGCCGCTCAGTATGCCATCGACTTTTTGGCCGAGCCCACGCAAGAAGAGCTCGACGGCCCCACGATCGCCGCGGTTGCCGAGACCAATCCCGACCTGGCAGCCAAGCTGCGCTCTGCCAAGGCAACGGCCGCCGAGGCCCGCGACGCCATGCACGATGCCCGTACCGCCCGCCATGCCGCAATCAAGGGCATCCACGATGCGCGGGCTGCCGCTCGCCACGAGGAGAAGCATGGCGAGTAGCCGTCACGCCCACCCATAACAACCTGGCTAGAGCAAAGCGGGGGCGAACGTTATCTCAACGTTCGCCCCCGCTTATATGTCGACCGTTTTTCTAGCGCGTCCTCCGTCACGACAGGTAAGAGCGAAGGATGGTGAGCCAGCGTGGGGTTTCGAGGTGGATGATATCGGTGGGGACTCCGGCGGGAGCGTGGCCACCAAAGAGCAGGCCCGCGTCTGCCGGGTTGATAAGGCGCACGATCCATACGGCAACGACCAGCACGCACAGAACAATAACCGCAATGTCGATGCCGCGCTTTAGCTTGCTCGACGTCACCTCCTCGCGCACGAACGCGAGCACAAACGCAATCGGCACCACCCAAAACAGCGGATGGTAGGCAAAGGCCGCCGCAAAATCGAGGCGCAGTGCTGCCAGCCAGGCCCTCGTCATGCCACATCCCGGACAGGGAATGCCCGTCATCAGGCGAAACACGCAGCCGATATCGAGCAGGTAGAGTGCGAGCCAGGCGACAAAGAGCGCGCCGATGCAAGAAAGGGCGCGGCGAATGAGTTCCGCCGCGCCCTTATGTCCCTGGGAGCTGTTCACGCCGCTCTTATCGTTAGGCACGAGCGCCAAGACGGACGTTATAAGCCGTTGCCATGGCATTGGTATTCTTGATGATGATGTTCATGGCAAAGATGGGGCCAAGGCCGCACAGCAGCGCGCCGACGATCTGCCACATAAGAACGGTGGTACCGTTCTCCTGGAACATCAGGCCATAGCGAGGAGCATTAGCCTGCAGGCGGTTGCCGACCTTGTAGTACCAGTAGAGTGCGTAGAAGCCGCAGGTCACGAACGACAGCAGGATAAATGCTGCCAGACCCGGCGTGGAATCGCCGTCGTCCTGGCACATGACATTGATGTCGCGAGCGAGGCAATAGAGGAAGTAATATGAATAGATGCCGCAGGTCACGATGGAAAGCAGGAGCCAGCCGATCACGCCACGGTCGGTTTTAATCGGAGCATAGCCCATCGGGGCAGGTGCAGGCTGCTGAGCATACTGCTGCTGACCGGTGTACTGCTGCTGGCCGGCGTACTGCTGCTGAGGCTGAGGCTGAACTGCCTGAACCGGAGTGGGCTGAATCTGCGTGGGCTGCGGAGCAGGCTGGGGCTGAGGTGCAGGCTGCGGCGCGGGCTGCGGAGCAGGAGCAGCGGAAGCGGCACCGACGGCAGAACCGCAGACGGGGCAGAATTTGGCATCATCCGAAATGGGAGAACCACAAGTGGGACAGAACATAAGCTTCTCCTTTGGCTCTGTTAGACCAGGATTGACATACATGTGTCCCCACGGTGCCATATCGTTGACCCCATAGACCGCGATGATGGGGGCAGCATGAACGCCGAA
>DBFBKG010000122.1:0-2939 GCA_048203815.1 Collinsella sp.
CGTCTTGGTGACCATGGTGAGCGCCAGGTCGCCACAATTGATGGCAAGGCCCGTGCCCTCGGTGAGGTGCATGCAGGGCTTGCCGCGGCGCAGCTGTCCGTTGTCGGCGATATCGTCGTGGATGAGCGCGCCCGACTGGAAATGCTCGATAGCTGCCGCGGCGCTGCGGGCGCTCTCAAAGCTACCGCCCACTGCGGTTGCGGCGAGCATGCAGATAAGCGGACGGTGGCGCTTGCCGGCGTTGGCCGTAAAAGCCGAGAGCGGCGCGTACAGGTAGCACTCGATATCGGCAGAGGTCGCCTGTCCGTCAAAGAACGTGGCCAGATAGTCGTTAATCTGGTCAAAGTGCTGGGCTAAAAAGCTGGTAAACGGACTGGACACGGGTTCTCGCATTCTTTCTTAGGTTGCATCGTTGCGGTGTGCAGATACCATATTGCCACATTGGAGTTGCCGGCGCGTCTGTTTTGGCGATTTGGGGAAACGGGACGCGTGCGCGTGCCGGCTGCTTATATAAGCCTAAAGTGCTCGAGCGCCTTGACGACGCCATCTTTGTCGACCGAGTCGGTGATGTAGTCGGCGCGCTTTTTGAGATAGTCCGGCGCATTACCCATGGCGATACCGACATCGACGGCGTTCATCAGCGAGACGTCATTGCTGGCGTCGCCGATGCCGTATACGGTTCCGTGGCGGGGATCGAGGGCGTCGAGTACAGACTGGATGCCCCCACGCTTCGTGCATTCGCGGGGCGAGATTTCGGTTACCTCGAGTTCGAGCTCGTTAAAGCACAGCAGCGGCTCAAGTGCCTTATCTTGAGCGATGTGGTTAGCGAGCGATGTAGACATCAAGATCTTGTAAGCACTGTAATGTTGCAGCTGCGTGACTGCGTCGCCCAGGGTGCGCGCGTATCCGGGAGCATCGGGGGCATCGGCACTCATGCGCACGACGCCGTTGAGGCCCTCAAAGCGGATGACCTCGCCCGATTGCTCAAGGTAGGGGGCAAGACGCTGCAGCATGCTGGGCGTCATCGACAGATCGCGAATTGCGTGTCCGTTGATCTCGGCGTAACCGCCCGCAAGACAGACGATGCCGGTCCAGGGCAGCTCTAGAAGTTTGGGGTGGATGCAGCTGAGGGTGCGTCCTGTGCAGATAAAGGCCATGTTGCCATTTGCAACGAAATCGCGGATGGCCTGCGAGACCGCCTCGTTGGGATAGGGGGACAGGTCACGCTCGCTCTCGGGAAGCTCTTGTGCCGCTCGAGGGTCTTGCCAGGCGAGCGTTCCGTCGATATCGAAGAAACAGATATCGCTGCGATTATGGGCTGCGCTGGCGGCAGGGGAGGCCGAGGTGGTGGGCACAAATTCCGGCTCGAGGCCCATGATCTGGTCAAAATGCTCTTTAACGCGGGGAACGGAGATGCCGATGATCACCTGGGCGGTCTTGCCCGTAATGATGAGGCCCTTGGCGCCCACCGCGACAAACGACGCGTTATCTGCAACGATGGAAGGGTCTGCGACCTCGACGCGCAGGCGCGTGGCACAGTTGGTTGCGCCCACAATATTGCCAACACCACCTAAAAGCTGAATTACCCGCTCAGCGAGGATGTGATCTTGATCGGATCGACTATTGACCTCGTCATTGGGAGATTGCTCTTTGGCAAAGCCGCTTTCCGTTAAACGATCGATTGCCGCGCGATTGGCGACATGATCCTCGCGGCCCGGCGTCTTAAGGTCATAGATCAAGATGAGTGCTCGAAAACTAACAAAAAAGATGAGGCTAAAGGCAAGGCCGATACCGAGCGCCAAAAGATAGGCACCGGCATGCGTGCGCATGAGCGGAATAAAGTTGAAGGCTGCCATCTCCATGAGGCCGCCCGAGAAGATGCCGACGATGCCAAAGAGATTCATGGTTGTGGCAAGGCAAGACGATAAGACGGCGTAGAGAAAAAAGAGCCCGGGGTGGGTGAACATAAAGAGAAACTCGAGTGGCTCGGTAACGCCGCAAACCACCGAGGCGATGATGGCGGGAACAAGGATGACCCTGAGGCCGGCGCGGCGCTCGGGTTTTGCGGTGGAGTAGAACGCAGCTGCGATGGCAGGAAGACCAAAGAGCTTGACCCAGCCGGTGGCGGTAAAACCGGCCCACGGCGCAAGCTCATTAAGGGGGCGCGTGCTATGGGAGAGGATGGGGAGCAAACTGCTCCACGTGGCGTAGATGCCGTCGTTAATGACCAGGTTGTCGTAGTAGATCGGCATGTAGAGCAGGTGGTGCAGGCCAAAGGGCTCGAGTGCTCGTTCTAAAAAGACAAAGATGCCCACGCCAAAGGGACCGACGCCTGCAAGCGCGTGACGCAGCGTATCGGTTACATCGTATACGTAGGGCACGATGGCGGCCGAGATAGTAGCAAGGGCAAACACGGCAAAAAAGCTGATGAGGTAGACCAGCGAGGAGCCCGAGAAGGTGCCGAGCCAATCGGGAACCTTGGCATCGTAGAAGCGGTCATGGATGGCAACGACGGTTGCCGATACCGCCAGCGGGCCGATAATGCCGGTGTCGAGCGTCTTGATGCCGTCGATGACGGTGATACCGCTGGCGGAGGTCAAAGATGACGGGTACTCAAGTCCAAGGTTGTCTCCGCTCAGCTTAATGATCTCGCTCAAAAAGAAGCAGTAGGCAAAATAGGCGACGAGAGCCTCGAGGCAGCAACGAGCCGGTTGTTTTTGGGCAAGACCGATGGGCAGCGCTACGGCAAAAAGGAGCGGGAGGCGTTTAAAGACCGTCCACGAGCCGCGCTGGATGATGGTCCAAAAAACGTACCAAGGGGTTCCGTATACGGCGAGATCGCCGACGATGTCCGCAGTCGTTGCGAGAGCGGAGACGCCGACCATGAGGCCCGATATAGAAAACAGCATGGCGGGAGCGAACATTGCCCCGCCAAAGCG
>DBFBKG010000123.1:0-8502 GCA_048203815.1 Collinsella sp.
AAAAGGAAAACCACATGGGATTCATGTCAAAGCTGCTGTCCTTTGGATCCGATAAGGACCTTAAGCGCTACTACAAGATCGTCGACCAGATCAACGGTCTTGAGCCCCAGTTTGAGAAGATGACCGAGGAGGAACTCCGCGCCCAGACCGATAAGTTCCGTGAGCGTTACGCCAACGGCGAGTCGCTCGACGACATGCTCCCCGAGGCTTTTGCCACCGTGCGTGAGGCTTCCAAGCGCATCACGGGCATGCGTCACTTTGACGTACAGCTCATCGGCGCCATGGCGCTTCATGAGGGTCATATTGCCGAGATGAAGACCGGCGAAGGCAAGACCCTGGTCTCCACCTTGGCCGGCTACCTCAACGCTATTGCTGGCAAGGGCGTGCATGTCGTTACTGTCAACGATTACCTGGCAAAGCGCGACTCCGAGTGGATGGGCCGCATCTACAAGTACCTGGGAATGACCGTTGGTCTGCTCCAGAACAACATGCCGCTCGAGCTCAAGCGTCCGGCCTACCAGGCAGACGTCACCTACGGCACCAACTCCGAGTTCGGTTTCGATTACCTGCGCGACAACATGGTCACTCGCCCCGAGCAGCGCGTGCAGCGCGGCCACCATTACGCCATCGTCGACGAGGTCGACTCCATCTTGATCGACGAGGCGCGTACCCCGCTCATCATCTCGGGTGCCGGCACCAAGTCCGCCAGCACCTACAAGGACTTCGCGCGTGCCGTGCGCGGCCTTGAGCGCGGCGAGGACGTGTCGCACGACATGCTCACCGCCACCGAGGACGTCGAGCCCACGGGCGACTACGTCATGGACGAGGCCAAGCACACCATCGCCGCCACCGAGCGCGGCCTTAAGAAGATTGAGCGCCGCCTGGGTATCGATGACATCTATGCCGATCTCTCCGGCCAGCTGGTCAACCACCTGCAGCAGGCGCTGAAGGCCCAGTACATGTTCCACCGCGACAAGCAGTACGTGGTCACTAATGGCGAGGTCAAGATCGTCGACGAGTTCACTGGTCGCATCATGGAAGGCCGCCGCTATTCCGAGGGCTTGCACCAGGCCATCGAGGCCAAAGAGGGCGTGCTCGTGCGCGAGGAGAACCAGACGCTGGCCACCATCACCCTTCAGAACTACTTCCGTCTCTATGACAAGCTCTCCGGCATGACCGGTACGGCACTCACCGAGGACGCCGAGTTCCGTGAGATTTATAAACTGCCCGTCGAGGTCATCCCCCCCAACAAGCCCGTGCAGCGTGTTGACCACGAGGACCTAGTGTACCGCACCGTCCAGGCCAAGTACAACGCCGTTGCCGACGACGTCGAGCGACGTCACGCCAAGGGCCAACCGGTCCTGGTGGGCACCGTCTCCATCGAAAGCTCCGAGAAGCTGTCGGCCGCCCTTACCAAGCGCGGCATCGCGCACGAGGTCCTCAACGCTAAGCATCACGAGCGCGAGGCTCATATCGTTGCCCAGGCCGGACGCTACGGCGCCGTGACCATCGCTACTAACATGGCCGGTCGTGGTACCGACATCCTGCTGGGCGGCAACCCCGACGAGCTGGTGCGCGAGCGCCTTGAGTACGAGGGCCTGACCATGGAGGACGTGACGCCCGAGCAGCTCGAGCAGTTTAACGCCGAGGCCAAGGAGACCTGCAAGGCCGAGCGCGAGCGCGTGCTTGCCGCCGGTGGCCTGACCGTCATCGGCACCGAGCGCCATGAGTCCCGTCGTATCGACAACCAGCTGCGCGGCCGCTCCGGTCGTCAGGGCGATCCGGGCGAGACCCAGTTCTACCTGTCGCTCGAGGACGACCTCATGCGCCTGTTCGGCGGCGACAAGATGGACCGCGTCTCCAAAATGATGGTCACCGCCGACATGGGCGACGACATGCCCATCCAGCACAAGATCATCTCCAGGGCCGTCGAGAGCGCCCAGCACAAGGTCGAGAGCATCAACTTCTCCATGCGTAAGAGCGTCCTCGAGTACGATGACGTCATGAACAAGCAGCGCCAGGTCATCTACGCCGAGCGTAACAAGATTCTGGACGGCAAGGACCTGACCGACCACATCACCGAGGTCATGCACGACACCGTGTACCGCTGCGTGCAGGAGTTCTGCACCAAGGACAGCCACGAGGGCGAGCGCGATCTCGAGGGCCTGCGCAAGTGGGTCGTGGAGCTGACCGGCCATATCGATACGCCCAAGTTCCCCGACGAGGACTTTGAGGCCCTGGCTGCCGATGTCCTGGCCTACGTTGAGAAGTGCTACAACATGAAGGCCGAGCGCCTGGGCGAGGACCTCATGCGCGAGCTCAACACCCAGGTCATGCTGCGCGTCATCGATACCCGCTGGATGAACTACCTGCAGGAGATGGACTACCTCAAGACCGGTATCGGACTGCGCGGCTTTGGTCAGCGCGATCCGCTGGTCGAGTACAAGACCGAGGCTTATGGCGCGTTCCAGATGCTCGTCGGCACCATGTACGAGGATTACCTGCGCACCGTCCTGCGCATCGAGATCAAGGCCGCCCCGCACGCCGTGGAGCACAAGGAGGACCCCGCGCTCGAGGGTGCGCGCTTCTCCGGCCCCGCCGATGTCGATGGCGACAACGGCAACTCGGTACTGCGCAAGCAGGCACAGGTGCAGGCTCGTACGGCCGTCCAGGGAGGCCCGGCTGCTGTCAACAACGGCGGCAAGGTGACCACCTACCGCAAGTCCGAGAGCGATGACCCTTATGTCAACGTGGGCCGCAACGACCTTTGCCCCTGCGGCAGCGGCAAGAAGTTCAAGTACTGCCACGGTAGGAATCGTTAATGGCCGAGGCTTTAGAGGTAACGCCCGCCGAGCTGGACGCGTTTGCGGACCGGCTCGGCGAGGTCGAGTCGTATCTCCACCTGGACGAGAAGCGTACCCGCGTGTCCGAGCTCGAGGCCAAAAGCGTGGCCCCCGGCTTTTGGGATGACGCCGACGCCGCTCGCGCCACCATGGAGGAGATCGCTCGAGCCAAGGAAGATATCGCTGCCGTGGATACCGCGCGCGGCGAGCTTTCCGATGCCCGCGCGGCGCTGGAGCTTGCCGAGGAGATGGGCGACGACCCCGATGCCGCCGCGTTGCGCGAGGAGGCTGCCGCTACGGCAGAACGCCTGGCCCGCGCTATCGACGAGCTCGAGCTTTCGAGCTGGTTTACCGGTGAGTTCGATCACGGCGACGCGATTGTGACCATCAAGCCCGGGCAGGGTGGCCTGGAGGCGCAGGACTGGACCTTCATGCTCTTTAAGATGTACATGAAGTACTGCCAACGTCGCGGCTGGAAGGTCACCATCAACGACTGTCCCGCGGCTGAGGTCATCGGCATCGACCGTGCGACCTTTACCGTCGAGGGCAAGGACGCGTTTGGCATGCTGCGCGCCGAGGCCGGCGTCCACCGTCTGGTGCGCATTAGCCCCACCGACGACAAGAAGCGTCGCCAGACCACGTTCGCCGGCGTCGAGGTCATCCCCGTGCTGCCTGACGATATCGACATCGAGATCAGTCCCGACGATATCCGCGTGGACGTGTATCACGCGAGCGGCCCGGGCGGCCAGGGCGTCAACACCACCGACTCCGCCGTACGCGTGACGCATTTTCCCAGCGGCATCGTTGTCACTTGCCAAAACGAGCGCAGCCAGATTCAAAACAAGGCCGCGTGCATGCAGATTCTCAAGGCCCGTCTGTACGAGATCGAGCTTGAGAAGCGCGCCGAGGCGCTCGACGAGATTCGTGGACCCAAGACCACGATCGGGTTTGGTAACCAGATTCGCAGCTACGTGCTCTACCCGTACCAGATGGTCAAGGACCTGCGTACGGGCGTGGAGACCAGCAACGTCGAGGCCGTTCTCGACGATGGCGATCTGGATCCGTTTGTGATCGGCTACCATCGCTGGGCAACCGGCAACGCCGATGCGGAAGGCTCGGACGCCTAGGCACATGGTTGGCTCCGGGTCGATGCAGACACTTCGCAGGGGTGGTATTTGCTCGATGAATCGGTAGAATCGAATACAGCAAGAAGTTCAAAGCGCACTCGTTTGGGTGCGCTTTTTTGAGGGAGGCAGCATGGCATATCGTCTGGACATCAAGCGCATTCTTTCGCTGAACTTCTTTCACGATCTGCCCAAGATTATGCTGGGCTGCGCTCTGGCCGCTATCGCGACGGATCTATTTTTGATTCCCAACGGTCTTGCTGCCGGCGGCGTTACGGGTCTCGCCACGATTATCCAGGCGGTCGGCGCCTCGCATGGCATCTCGCTGCCTGTCGGTATTCAAACCATCGTGATGAATGCCTTGCTGCTGCTGGTCGTTATGCGCGAGGGTGGCATGTTCTACGTGGTCCAGACGGCGACGGGCTTTGTGCTGCTGGGCTTTTTCACTGACCTGTTCGCTCCGTTTGTGGCGCCGCTGGCACATGCCGATTTGATGCTGCCCGCCATGTGGGGCGGCATTATCACGGGCATCGGCTACGGCATGGTGCTGCGCGCCGGTGCCAACACTGGCGGCTCAGACACCATCGGTCAGATTATCTCGCGCAACACATCGCTGCCGGTTGGCTCGACCGTCATGGCGATCGATGTTGCCGTGTGCGCGCTGTCGGCCCCGGTCTTCTCGGTCGAAAACGCGCTGTATGCGGGTCTTTCGATGGTCATTAGCGGCTACGTGATTGATGCCGTGGTCGACGGCGGCAACAGGCGCCGTATGGTGCTCATCATCTCGGACAAGTTTCCCGATATCGCGGCCGACATCATGTATGGCCTGGGCCGCGGCTGCACCAAGTTTAAGGCGACCGGCATGTACTCGGGTGCCGAGAAGCCGGTGATCATGGTAATCGTGAGTCGTCGCGAACTCAACACACTCAAGACGATCGTGCGCGAGCGCGACCCGCGCGCTATCGTGACCGTGGCCGACGTTACGGAAACCTTCGGCGAGGGCTTCAAGGACATTAACGCGTAGGGCCGACTGCGTTCCATCCAAAAGACGTTCACATTGATAAACCGTTTCATCAGCGGTTCTGCCTGCTCAATTGTTCAAATAATGATAAATACTCTGGTAAAGCTTCCAGTTTCCAGCATAATGAATGACGAACGTGCATCGCGGCTGGGTTGGGACGACCTTCTGTGCCGTGCGCATCTTGTCTAAAGAGGATGAAAGGAAGGCACAATGAGCGACGAAGAGCTCAAAAAGGTTGCCAACGAGGTAAGGAAGGGCATCGTCACCGGCGTGCACGCTGCCAAGTCCGGCCATCCGGGCGGTTCGCTCGGCGCTGCCGACATCATGACCTATCTGTACTTTGAGGAAATGAACGTCGACCCGGCCGACCCCCGCAAGGCCGACCGCGATCGCTTTGTGCTCTCCAAGGGCCATTGCGCTCCGGGCCTGTACGCCGTGCTCGCCGAGCGTGGGTTCTTCCCCAAGGAGGATCTCGAGACGCTGCGCCACATCGGCAGCCACCTGCAGGGTCACCCCAACATGAACGACACCCCGGGCGTCGACATGTCCACCGGCTCGCTCGGTCAGGGCATCTCCGCCGCCGTGGGCATGGCCGTTGCCGCCAAGCACTGGGGCGACGACTATCGCACCTACGCCCTGCTGGGCGACGGCGAGAGCGAGGAGGGCCAGGTCTGGGAGGCCGCCATGTTTGCCGGCAACCAGCAGCTCGACAACCTCTGCGTGATCGTCGACCACAACGGCTTGCAGATCGACGGCCCCGTCGAGGAGGTCAACGACCCCATGCCGCTCGCCGACAAGTTCCGCGCCTTCAAATTCCACGTGGTGGAGCTCGCCGACGGCAACGACTTCGATCAGATCCGCGCCGCCTTTGCCGAGGCCCGCGCCACCAAGGGCCAGCCGACCGCCATTATCGCCGAGACCATGAAGGGCAAGGGCGTTTCCTTTATGGAGAATCAGGTGGGTTGGCACGGCAAGGCCCCCAACGATGAACAGTTTGAGCAGGCCATGGCAGAGCTCACGGCCGCCGGAGAGGAGCTCTAGGATGGCAGACGTCAAGATAATCGCCACGCGCGTAAGCTACGGCGAGGCCCTCGTCGAGCTCGCCAACGAGCACGATGACTTTGTGGTCCTCGACGCCGACCTGGCCGCCGCCACGCAGACTGGCAAGTTCAAGGCAGCCTGCCCCGACCGCTTCTTCGATGTGGGCATTGCCGAGAGCAACCTGATGGGTGTTGCCGCCGGTATCGCAACCACCGGCCGTGTTGCCTTCGCGAGCAGCTTTGCCATGTTCGCCGCCGGCCGCGCCTTTGAGCAGGTCCGCAACTCCATCGGCTACCCGCACCTTAACGTTAAGATCGGTGCCACGCACGCCGGTATCTCGGTGGGCGAGGACGGCGCCACGCACCAGTGCTGCGAGGATATCGCCCTGATGCGCGTTATCCCCGGCATGACCGTGATTGTTCCCGCCGACGATGTCGAGGCCCGCGCCGTGACGCGCGCCGCCTACGAGTGCGACGGCCCCGTGTATATGCGCTTCGCCCGTCTAGCCTCGCCGGTTATCAACGACCCCGAGACCTACAAGTTCGAGGTAGGCAAAGGCATCGTGATGCGCGAGGGCACCGACGTCACCATCATCGCCTGCGGTCTGATGGTCGGCGAGGCCCTTGAGGCCGCTGAGCAGCTTGCCGCCGAGGGCATCGATGCCGAGGTCATCAACATGCACACCATCAAGCCCATCGATACCGACCTGATCGTTAAGAGCGCCACCAAGACCGGCCACGTCGTGACCGTCGAGGAGCACTCCGTGATCGGTGGCCTGGGCAGCGCCGTCGCCGATGTCCTGTGCGAGCAGTGCCCGACGCCGCTTAAGAAGATTGGCGTCAACGACACCTTCGGCGAGTCCGGCCCGGGTGCCGAGCTCCTGCACAAGTACGGCCTGGATGCCGCCAACATCGTGGCGACCACCAAGGAGTTCTTGGCCTAAGGCGTTTTGCGTTGGCCTTAACTTGAGAGCCGTCCCCGTATTGGGCAATAAATAAGCCGGGGTGCCTTCCATGTGGGGGCACCCCGGCTTTGCGTTTGGGGGGAGGAACGGTTTAGAGGAGCTTCACGGTCGGGGCGAGGGCGTTGGCAAAGATGTCGTCTGGCCAGCATACCGCTGCGACATTAGCGTCATTTGCCGCAACCATATCAGCAAGAATGGAGTCGTAGGAGATTGTCCCCAACGATTGGAGGTCGACTATCTCGCGTGCGGCATCATCTGAACACAAGTTAAGACGATATTCAGCTTTTGATAAATGGTCTTGCCCCGCATCAAAGGCCCAACGATAAATTACTAGTTTTACATAGTGGTTTTCGTCGAGCTTGATGTCGCGAATACGGCCGCACTCGATATCTCCCGCGTTTCCATACGGTTCATTTTTCATGGCAAGATATCCAAGCTCTTTATCTGGAAAGGCAGTCGAGTACAGCCCTATCACATCTCCGTTGACTTCTGCTGTCACCCTACCATCCCAGTACTCGGGCAGGTCGACACTGAAGGTTTGGGCCTCGATGTGGCGTGCGGCGGCTTTGCGCTGTTCCTCGGCTTGGCGCGCCGCTTCCTCTTCGGCGGCTTTCTTGGTCGCGACGGCGGTGTCGCGGCGGTTCGTTGCGGCGTGTTGCAGCGCATCGACGTTGGGCGCGTCCTTGCCCTTGTATGCCATGGCGAGCGTCACGGCGTCGTTGATCTCGTCGTCGGTCACGTCGACAGCATCGATGGGCGTAAAGTCCAAAACCGAATCCTGCTCGGCGAGTTCTGCCAAGTCGATTTTCTCGCCCTTAGCAAAAGCGTCGTCGATCGTGAGCTCGGCCTTTGTGCAAGGCACCTGGTAGATGGTGCCATCGGCGGCGATGGGGGAGCCTACCGCCTTGAGCGTGTACTTGCCCTGGATAAGCTTGATGCCCGAGCTGTCAGAAGCGACATATTCGACCTTGTCGACCTTCTTTCCGTCGACCGTCTTGCCCTTTACGCGCACCGGCACACGAGAAGCGCCGTTATCGGTGTCCCAGCCTTCAGCCTTTACACTCACCACGAGCGCATGCTTGGAATGAGCCGACTCATACTGCTCCTGCTCCTGAACATGCTGCTGATACAGGTGATACGCCAGCCCACCGCCCCCACCAACAACGATTACCGCCGCACAGACGATAGCGATCACGACGCCTTTCTTAGGCTTCTTGCTGGGGGCGGGCGAACCCACGGGTGCCGGCGCAACCGCAGGGTTGGCTACGGGCATAGCCTGTGTCCCGTCAAGTGCGGCCCCACATCCCACGCAAAACCGAGCCTCATCAGCAAGCTCAGCACCACAATAAGGACAAACCATACCAACCTCGCAATAAGCCGAGAACCATCTTTCTAACTCAACTGTAAAGCGAAAACCCCAACCCAAGTTGCGCAACAATGAGCCCCAATATAAGTTGCGGTGAAATAGGGATTGATTGGGGCTTTTAACTGCTAAAACAGTCCCTATTT
>DBFBKG010000124.1:0-4923 GCA_048203815.1 Collinsella sp.
CGATGATGCAGCTCTCGCCCAGCAGCTTGAGACCGTCGAAGGCTTTATCGACCACGTGAGTGAAAACCGCAGCGTGGCCGCCTACCACGGCATCGAGGTCGAGCTCGCGGGTCCCAAAGCCGATTTGCTCGCAGCAATCCGCGAGGTAGGCGCCCTTATGCAGACCGCGGGCGTCAAGAACACCCAGGTCAACGAGTGGGCCTACCGCAGTCTGGCAGCACTAAACGATTCCGACGAAAAGGCAGCCGAGCAGCTCGCAGAAAGTCCCGCCATTAAGGCCGAGCTTTTGTAAATTGCAAACGCGGGTCCCTTGGCGCATCGTCGTCCAAGAGGCCCGCAAACAGCTCGCGTTAACCGATAGCCGCGCCGCCGCGTTCGGCCAAAGCAAGAATCGGCATCATTTGGCGCGGCGTCTTTGCTGCAAGATCGGCATGTTCGAGCAGCTTGTGATCGTTGGTCACCAAGTAATCGACCTGTGCGCGCTTGCACGCGGCGAGCACCAAGTTGTCCTCGTAATCGCAATGAAGCGCTAAGTATTTGTCGGCCAGCCAAAGGTCCGACGCATCTGCACCCACGGCCGTGGCGTTTTCGGTCATGTTCCGAACAAACGCCAACGCCGCATCGCCAATTGCACGGGCAGATGCCTCGTCGAGCGCTCCCCCGCTGGCAAGAACGCTACGCTTCAGCTCGTGTTGGACAACGTACAGCACATCCTTAGCGATATGCACCGGGAAGAACAGCAACGCCCCCGTCTCCGTCGCCTGCCCAATAAACGCACGCGCGGCAAGCGACTCGGCATGGTCGACGCAAAACGAATCAACCCATACGTTGGCGTCCACCATGATCTTGAGAGGCGCCCCACTCACTGGATCATCCCCTTTTGGCGATAATGCTCATCCATGGCTTCGGAATAGATTGCGTCCCAGTCGCGATCGTCGGATGCGGGCGACGTAGCGATGCCCAAATCTGCATAAAGCCGGTCTGCCGCTGCCCACGACGCGGCGAACGGAGTATCGGGCGCGACGGTCTGCTGCCGGTCGTCGACGGCCGCAAGCACTTCCTCGCACTGCCCGCCACCCTGCGCGACCTTGGCCACCACCTTTTTGATGAGCTCGGGCAGCGAGACGCCCGAAAGCCGCAGCGCCTCCTCGGCACGGTTCTTGACCTGGCGATCCACGCGAACGTTCACCTGCGCCATGCCACTAACAGCACCCATCTCAACCTCACCTTCGACTTTTGCTATCTAAGCTAGCACAACTATATATTACTGCTAGCACATGGTCAAACGCAAAAGGCCTGCATCCTGGCGGCTGCAACACCGCCCAAATGCAGGCCAGAAACTTAAGTAAAAGCGCTAGCGCAGATATGCCTTTGCGTTGCTCAGGCTGTAGGCAATCGTCGAGCCGTTGTGCAGCAACGACGACGCCTGCGGGGTAATCGCGCCGGTAATGCCCAGCGCCAGCAGAGCCGAGTTGGTGAGCATCACCTTGGAATACGAACTCGTCAGACGGTCGATAAGCCCCTGACTCATACGGCGCAGACGCACGATCGCGGCAAGATCCGTATCGGTCAGGATGATGTCGGCGACCTCCTTGGCGATGTCGCTTCCGCCACCCATGGCCAGGCCCACGTCGGCCAAACCGAGCGCCGGCGAATCGTTGACGCCGTCGCCCACCATGGCAACGTGGCGCCCCTCGCGCTTAATCCGCTCCACATAGGCGTACTTGTCCTCGGGCAGCAGCTCGGCCTTAAACTCATCGACACCAGCCGCGCGAGCAATGCGCTCGGCCGTACGCTCCGAGTCGCCCGTGAGCATGACCACGTGCTTAACGCCCAACGCATGCAGGTCGGCGATGGCCTCGCGGACCCCGGGCTTAAGCGGGTCCTCGATACCGAGCACGCCCACAACGGTGCCGTCGACCGCCAGATACAGCGGCGACAGGCCCTGCATCTGGGACTCGATTTGCTCCTTAATGTCGGACTCGAGCTGCGCGCTCTCATCCTCAAATACAAAGTGCGCGGAACCGATGATGGCGCGACGCCCTTCAATGGACGAGGCAATACCATGCGCCACGATGTACTCGACCGCGGCATGGCGTTCACGATGCTCGAGCCCGCGCTCGCGGGCGGCGTTGACCACGGCACGCGCCACCGGATGCGGGAAATGCTCCTCCAGGCAGGCAGAAAGGCGCAGGACCTCGTCCTCGCTCCAGCCGTCGGTCGTCAGCACGCAGGCAAGACGCGGCTGTGCCTCGGTGAGCGTGCCGGTCTTATCAAACACAATGGTGTCGGCCTTGGCAAACGACTCAAAGTACTTCGCGCCCTTGACCATGACGCCCATCTTGGCGGCATCGCTCATGGCAGTCATGACGGCAACGGAACCCGTGAGCTTGAGCGCGCACGAGTAGTCGACCATCAGCGCCGCCGAGGTCTTGATGAGGCTACGCGTGGTGAGCGCAACCAGGCCCGCGAGCAGGAAGTTCCACGGAACGATCTTGTTGGCGAGATCCTCCATGTGCGACTGACCCTCGGACTTGAGCGAGTCGGCCGTCTGCACGAGCGAAACAATCGAGCGCAGCTTGGTCTGCGCCGTGTTGGCGCGCACGCGCACCAAGATACTGCCGTCTTCCACGACGGTGCCGGCGAATACATCGTCGCCCGCGCTGCGCTCGACGGCAAGCGGCTCGCCGGTCAGGGTCGCCTGGTTAACCATGGCGCTTCCCCACTCGACCACGCCGTCGATGCAGATGGACATGCCGGTGCGAACGGCGACCAAGTCGCCAGGCTCAAGCTCGGTGGCGGCAACGCTCACCTCGGTGTCGCCGACCACTTTTTGCGCCTTGTCGGGAACGTCGAGCAGCGAGTTAATGAGCTCGTTTTCGCTCATGGCACGCGTGTAGTCCTCGAGCAACTCGCCCACGTTGAGTAGGAACATCGTCTGGCCCGCGGTATTGACGTCGCGCTTAACAAACGAGATGCCAATAGCCGAGGCGTCGAGCACGGGGACGGTCAGGCGCGGTTGCGCGAGCTCGTGGAGAGCGGCGCGCAAAAAGGTCATGTAACCGGCCACGACAAAGATGGCACGTAGCGGCGTAGGTAGGAACCAGCGGCGCGCGTAGTGGGCGCCGATAAGTGTGGCAAGATCCATGACGAGCTTGTGCTTGCGTGGCTCAAGCTGCATCACGTAACCCGTCTTTGCGTCGGCAATGGTCTGGGCATCGAGCGCACCCAAGGCGTCGAGCACGCCCGCACGACACTGCTCATCATATTCGAGCGCCATCTGGCCGATACGGCCATAAACGCGCACCTTGTGCACGCCGTCGATATCGCCGCTGAGCTTAAGAAGTGCATCGAGATCGCTCTCTGGCACAGGACCCGCCAATTGAAGACGGGTCCTGCCGGGGATCTCGTTAATAATCGAGAATCTCATAGTTTGTGCCTAGGAGCGTTACACGGCTGCCTCGTCAGCAGCGGCCTCGCTCTGGGTGATGTAGGCAGCCTCGGCAACCATGTCGTCGACATTGGCCTTGGCCTGCTCGACCATGTCCTGGTAGCAGTTCTTGACGCGCATACCGCACGCGATGCCCTGCACGCAGGCGTTCTTTACCGGGGCGCTGGTGAGCAGCTTGATGCCGGCCGTACCAAGCAGAAAACCGCCACCGACAAGCAGGGTGTTAAACGTCGACTTCTTCATGTTGCTTCTCCCTTTTGCCGCACAAGCGCGGCATGGTGCCTTAGCACCCGAGTTCATTAGTTTGCTCGAGCACGCTATTGAGACTAGTTTAGTATAACTACTTGGTCAACCACGGCTAACTTTTTGAAAACATGCGGTCCAGACCGCCCGGTACTCGGCGGTTCACCCACCACGACGCAAATCCGCACTCCCACGGGTATCCGCCCCCGCCCTTGTCACAGTCCTACAGCTGCCAGGCAGCCGCTTCCTTTTGCAGCGCAACCATGCGGGCGAATTCTCCACCTGCCGCCTTGAGCTGCGCCGGGGTGCCCTGTTCGGCAACCACGCCATCCTTGAGCACAACGATTTTGTCGGCATTTTCCACCGTACGCATACGGTGGGCAATAACGATAACCGTCTTACCTGCAAGCAGACGGGAGAGTGCCTGCTGTACCACGGTCTCGTTCTCCACGTCCAAGCTCGCCGTCGCCTCGTCCAACAGCACGATGGGCGCATCTTTGAGCAGCGCGCGGGCGATGGAGATGCGCTGGCGCTCGCCACCGGAGAGTTTGGAGCCGTTTTCGCCGATCATGGTGTCGTAGCCCTGCGGCATGCGGTTCACGAACTCGTCGCAGTTGGCGGCATGTGCGGCAGCCAAGACTTCCTCATCGGTGGCGTCACGACGCCCGAGGCGGATGTTTCCCATCACTGTGTCGTCAAAGAGCAGCACGTCTTGGAACACAATGGCGTAGTCGCGCAGGAGTACCTCGGGATCGACGCTCGCAACATCCACGCCACCCACGGTGACCGTGCCTTCGGTGGCATCCCAAAAGCGCGCGGCCAGGCGGCACACCGTAGACTTACCGGAACCCGAAGGACCGACCAGTGCCGTGACCTCGCCTTCCTTGGCGGTAAAGCTCACATCGGTCAAAACCTTCTTGCCGGCGCGTCCGTCGCTGCCCGCACCATAGCCAAATGCCACGTGATCGAACACCACGTCATGACCCACGGGTTCAAACTGCTCGCTGCCCCGCGCCACGGGCTCCTCCATGATGGAGCGCATGCGCTTGGCCGACGACTCGGCGGCAAACAGCTCGGACATCAGCATCAGTGCCTGATCGAAGGGCGCATAGATGCGGCTCACCATGAGCAGGAAGGCAAACATCACCAAAAAGTCGACCTGGCCGGAGGCGACCATCGCAGCGCCCGTGACCAACGTGGTGGCAATCCCCAGGCGCAGGATGGCAAAG
>DBFBKG010000125.1:0-27968 GCA_048203815.1 Collinsella sp.
GCGAATGTGCCCACGTTTCGCCAATTGATCAATTCATTTGTCCGCGTGTCCGTAGGCGGGGATGATAATTCCTTCCTCAAAACCGTTCCCAGCGGCAGCACATCCATCTACCGGAGTGTCTACAACGCTCTGTTCGGCATCTCAGATCCGGCGCTCGACAAAAAGCGTGACGACCTCAACAAGGACTTGAACAAGACGCGTGAGTCCATCAAACGCTATAAGAAAGTCCAGAACGTCGATACGGTCAGCGAGCAGCAGCAGATACTTGCAGGGCTCGAAGCCGAGCATGAAGAAGTCCAGTGCAAGCTCAACAGCATCATCGACGCCGATGTCTACAGGGCCAACCGCGATGAAATCGCGGCTACACGCACCCGATACGCATCTCTGACACTGCAACTCTCAGACATAGACTACAGGCTGCAACGAAATGAAGAGGCCCTGCAGACTGCTATGCAAGAGCGCGGTAGACAAGCCGACGTTAATTTGAGCAGACGGTTTTTCGAGGAAGTCTGTTCGATGATCCCGATGGTGAATGCAACTTTCGAAGAGATGGTCGCATTCAACAACCAGCTCTGCGACAACAAGATTGCCTATTTCGCGAGTGTGGCAGAAAAACTGAAGGCCGAGCGTGCATCTGTGCAACGTGAAATCAGCCAACTGTCATCGCAGAACAGCCAATTCATGTCATTGGTGGAGCAAGACCTCATCGATGAGTACGAGTCGCTTCAGGCACGCCTAGTTGAGCTTTCGAGCAGTATCGGCAAATGCCGAGAAGTAATAGATACGCTCAACAGCTTTGAGGTAGAACAGACCAGCATTGAGGGAAAAATCGCATCGCTTGGCTCGTCTGATGATGGCGACGAGCCACAATCCAACGATTTTGCTGCAATGATGCTTGCGTTTAACGCATTCTTCACTCCGCTTGCCAGGGAGTTCAACAACGAATCGCCGCTGCTCGTTTACTATGAAGAGTCGAACAAGTTCCCCGTTGCAATACGTGATACCGCTGGCTCCAGCACGGGCACACGCAAGTCACTCATCGCCGCATTTGATTTAGCGTATCAGCAGTTTGCAGAATCAAAGGGCATCAAGACTCCGCGCTTCATAGTGCATGACGTCCTTGAAAACATCGAGGGTAAGGTGTTGCGTGACATAATCGCACGCGCCAGCACAATCAACTGCCAGTACATAGTCGCAGTCCTTAAGGAGAAGCTCGATTCGTCGCTGATACCAGCCGAGGAGCAGGGTAAACTGCAAATCCTGCAGCTTTCGATTGACGATATGCTTTTCACGCGTGGCAAAGGTGTTGCGTCGTAGGAGTGACCTGTACTCTCCTACTCCCGTACCCCCACCGAGAACTCCCCGCCGAAGTTGTTAACCTCGAACCGCTCGTCAGCCACAAGTTCCTCCTTGCTCACACGGCACGCGAACGGAAACAACTCGGCCACGTCCTGCAGTTCCAGGAACGTCCGGTAACTCGACCGGTTTACCAGCATGTCGGCAAAGACCAAAAACCGCGTAAGCTCGTCATTCAGTTCGATGGGCTCTGCAATCACGTAGTGCCCCCGCCTCACGCGCCGGACAACGCCGAACTGATTGAGCGATGCCACAATCTTTTCGGAGCCCTTCAGGATGGTCATGCGCTTGCGCGCCGCCTCAACGCTCTTATTGTCCCGGCCTAGTCAAGTACCCGTTGCCTCTCCTCGACCATCTCGCAGAAGCCTCCCACATCCATGAGCCATTCTTGCTGTGAAGGCGTGTAGGTGGGGAAAAGCTGGGAGGGGATGACGAGCTGGAGCTTGCTGTCACGCATGGCGTTCGTGTAGTCCACGCTCACGGCGGGCTCCAGCGTGATAAGGTGCTTACGCTCGATGCGGTTCGCCTCCTCGAGCACCTGCCTCCAGCGCTCCTTGATGGTCGTCTTCGCACCGAGCATCGTAAGGCTCGAGGAGGGGAACCCCTCATCCCGGTAGCACTCGATTGACGGAAAAATGAAGTCCGGCTTCGACTTTCCCTCGGTGTAGGGCTGTGCGGAGTATCGGATTCCCCTACCCTTGAACAGGAACTCAAGCTGGTGCTCGAACGCTGTGCCCGCGCGGGACTTCCTGCGCTGGAAGGTCGACATGGTGGTCTTCAGAATGCCGTCGACGTCGAGCTGGCCGTTCAAATAGGGCGCAAGGTCTCTCTCAAGCAGATGGCGCTCAAACACCTTGAACAGCAATTCCTCGCGCTCGTAGCACGCGAGCAGGCTTCGATCGGGGTCATCCGCCCAGTCGAGACCTTCAAGGGTTGAGATGGAGTACTCCGTAAAGTCGATGCCCTTCGGAAACGTATGTCCAAACCTCTTGACCATATCGTCCAAGTAGATATCCGCGCTCAAGGGAGCGCGCGTCTCGATACCAATCATGCCGAGGATGCGCGAGGCCACCGCACCGATACGGTTGCGCTCGCCCTTTGATACGGCATAGCCCGAGCGGTCGGGCTCCTCGAAGCCGAACAGCCACCTCAGCTGCGACTCGATGGTCGAGCCTTTTTTAGCGAAGATGATGAGCAGCCCGAGGTCATCGGAGTTGGCGACCATCATGAGGTCGCCAGCGGATGCCTGCCTGATGGCGGGGTTGTCCTTGTAGTAGAGACGGTACTCGGTTCTCGTGGGATGTTTGCGGCGCGCATCGTACCAAGTCACGGTCCCGTCGCACATCTCCGGCTCCGCCTCGTCGCACATGTAGGCGAACGTGGTGCGGATGTCGCGGATGTCGTCGTCACCGAACAGCGACCTCAGCGGCAGCGTGCCGTTGAACTCGTGCTGATTACTCCTACCTGCGTCGATATCGACGTCCGCGAGGGTCTTCGAGACCGCGCCGTCGAAGTAGCTGCTAAGCGCCCCGTAATCCATCCTGACACGCTCCCATCATGAGCTTGGCCACCGACCGTATTACAGGGACCGTCACCGAATTGCCGAACTGGCGGTAGGCCTGTGTGTCGGAGACCGGGATTATGAACCGGTCGGGAAATCCCTGCAAGCGCGCGCACTCTCTAGGGGTCAGCTTACGGGGGTTCTCGCCCTCGCCGCGCGAGACCAAGATCTCACTACCGTCCTTATGATAGCGTGCGGAGAGCGTCCTCGTGGTGTCCGATGGAGTGATAAGACCGTAGCCGAACCCGTTGCCGGCGGCCTCGTGCTTGGCCTTGTATGCTTTCAAATATGACCACAGCTTGTCGGAGAGCACGTACCTCGCGTCCGCATCCTCCTCCAGAATCTCCGCGGCTTTCTGACCACTGTTCGGGCAGTCGAGGTCGTCCCAAGAGAACTCCACATCGTCGCGAAAGCCAACAATGTAGATGCGCTCGCGGTGCTGGCATGTCCAACCCTTGGAGTCCAGAACCTTGTAGTGAACGTGGTAACCGAGCTCGTCCTGGAGGACCTGCATGATGACGTCGAACGTTCTGCCCCTGTCGTGACTGATCAGATTCTTCACGTTCTCGAGCAGGAACGCCTTCGGGCGCTTCTCGTTCAGGATGCGTGCAACCTCGAAGAAGAGCGTGCCCTGCGTCTTGTCTTCGAAGCCCGTAGCGCGACCAAGCGAGCGCTTCTTGGACACACCCGCAAGCGAGAACGGCTGGCATGGAAAGCCAGCGAGCAGCACGTCGAAGTCGGGGATGTCTGAAGCGGCGACCTCACGGATGTCCCCCGCCGGGGTTTCGCCGTAGTTCATGCGGTAGGTCTTCTGCGCAAACTTATCCCACTCGCAGGAGAAGACGCACCTGCCGCCCAGCTCCTGGAACGGCATGCGGATCCCGCCGATGCCCGCGAACAGGTCGATGAAGGTGAAGGCAGGCTTCCCCTCCCCTGCGGGTGCAAAGGGGGCGCGATGGCCGAGGGTGGAGATGTACTTCGACTCGGCTGCGGTGGGCCTTGTTTCGCCTGCCTCCCAGCGGCGCACCGTTCGCTCGCCGTTGGGGCCCATGCCTAGGGCAGCGGCGAATTCCTTCTGAGTCAAGCCGAGCTCCTGTCTCTTGGCCTTTACCTCATCTGCTGATAATTGCATGACGCACCTTCTGGATAGATAACAGGACAATATGTCCTCATTTTGCCACAGGGATGAAGAGATAAACTCGTCAGAATAGCAACCTTGCCCCAAACCATGGGTTTCTCACGTCTCCCACATCCGACAATCCATGTACCACTCAAACCGCGAAGACCCATCTAACCACCGCTGCGTTCTATACGATAGTCGTTCGCAAGGACATTTTTCTGCCGCCGCAGTCATTAGTCCAAGTGAAAAGCGGCAAGCCGAGAACCTCACGCCTCTCCATCATCAATCATTCCATTTCACAAATGACGCAGCGGCGCAATTAGCAACGCGGAGCATGGAACCATGCTATACCCGTCCAAACGATATTGTCCGCGCCCAACAGCTATCAATCAATTTACCTTGGCCTGCTGGCGCAGAGAGTGCAGCCAAGCCTCATGATCATCGTAACAATAAAGAACATGGGATCGCGAGGATTTGCCGAGGCGAATGTACTCCGGCCCCTTACTAGGACAGCGCCAATTTGCAAGGGTCTTCGCGCTTACGCCAATCAACTTTGCTGCCTCTTCACTCGAAAACGCAAGCGGGCGTACGGATTCAACAGCGCATGTCACGCCGTTTGCTCCACCCATAAAGACCCTCAGACTCTCCGATCACACCCACCCGTTACAGATTGAGACAATTTGACGGTACCGAATTCTTGTCAAGGCGTGGTACAATTGTATCCCAACGCAAAGGAGGTACCTATGCCCACCTGTGTGCCCGTCCGAGACATGAAGGACACCGCTGCATTTACCGCGCTTGTTGAGTCCGAGCGCGACGTCACCGTAACTAAGAACGGCTATGAGGCCATGCACTGCATCAGCAGCGACCAGTATCGTCTCATGCAAGACGAAATCGCCAAAGCCAAGCTGCTGTCTCGTATGATGTTGGCAGAAGACGAGATATCGCAAGGCGACTACAGCGACTACGACTCCTTCGCGACCGCGATACGAGACAAATATGGCCTATAACGTCGTAATACTCGAAAGCGCACAATATGAATACGAGGCTATTGTCAGATACCTTGCTCAAATCCTTATGAACCCACGTGCAGCAGGCAATTTTGTTGCTGAGTTTGAATATCAGCTTGATCTGCTTCGCGAGCAGCCGCTCCTACGGCCCCTCTCCCACATACGAGAGCTGGCGGCACGCAATTATCGATCGTTTACCGTCAACAAATACGTGTGTCTTTACAAGTTTGAGCGCGATACGATCTATATCGCCCATGTCTTTCATCAGTCACAGGACTACGGCCGCCTGGTCTAGCCCACAAACTGAATACTTGGTCCGATCTCCCGCAGCGCTTGCTAACAAATGACCTGCGTGTGCTCCTCGATGGCGGCGCGATCCTCATTTGCAATATCCGGCTCGCACACCACGGCGTCCAAATTGTCCAGGCGACAGAAGGTGTAGAAGTCGCGCTTGCCGATCTTGCTGGAGTCGGCGATCAGATAGCGCGAATCCGCCTTGCTAAAGGCGAGCTGCTGGATGCGGCCCTCGTCCATGTTGGACGTGGACACGTCGCCGTCCAGAATGCCGTTGGCGCCGATAAACGCCGCGTCAATCCCTAGTGCGCGCAGGGTATCCTCGGCTGTTGGTCCCACAAAAGCGGCGGTGCGGCGGCGATACATGCCGCCCACCAGGCACAGTTCGCAATCCTCACGCGCCTCGAGCAGGTTAAACACCGAAAGCGAATTGGTCACAATGCGCAGGCGAAACGCCGGCAGCATCGAGGCCATCTGCTCAACCGTGGTGCCCGTACCCAAAAAGATGGTCGAGCCCTCCTCGATAAGCTCCACGGCGCGGCGCGCGATCTGCAGCTTTTCCTCGGCATGCTTGGAACGCTTTTCGCTGTGCGAATACTCGTGACGCAACATAGTGTGGGGACGTCCCTGTGCACTGCGGGCT
Source organism: Collinsella sp. (assembly GCA_048203815.1). Classification (GTDB taxonomy): domain Bacteria; phylum Actinomycetota; class Coriobacteriia; order Coriobacteriales; family Coriobacteriaceae; genus Collinsella. Next base: position 5,985 of record DBFBKG010000125.1, read on the forward strand.
CCGCCGTGTACGCGCTCGATCTCGCCCAGGCTCGCAAGCTCCTCAAGGTCACGGCGGATCGTCATATCCGAGACGCCCAGCGCATCCGAAATCTCCTTGACCGAGACCGTGCCCTGCTCCTCGAGCAGCTGACGAACCTTATCCTGTCGCTCTGCCTTAATCACGATGAATCCTCGCCGTTCTTTGCGCGCATATCATTCAAACAGTAACGAACAAATTATATCAGACTCGCACGCGTCAAAAATGAACGCCCGCACAGCTCCAATCATCACTTTTTTGAGAAAAATACCCCCTGCTTTAGTGGGGTGTAGTGATAATCTCGCCTGTTCGCGCTACAGTTTGTCGGAAATACCTCGATGTTAGGAACCAAATGATCACTTCCGAGCTTTTCGGCACCGCGCCGTGCGGTACCCCCGTTCATCGTTACACCCTCAACGGGCCCGAGATCTGCGTTCGCATTATGGACTATGGTGCCACCGTGTTGGGCATCGACGTGCCCGACATTCCCGGCAACGTGCGCGATGTGGTGCTGGGCTTCGATAAGCTCGAGGATTACTTTGACAACCCCGCCTGCTTTGGCGCGACCATCGGACCCGTGGCAAACCGCACCGCGGGCGCCACGATCACCATCGACGGTACGGACTGGCATATGCCGGCCAACGAAGGCGTCAACAACCTGCACAGCGATCTTGAGCACGGTCTGCATAAACGCGTGTGGGATGTTGAGCTCGACGAAGTCCACAATGCCGTGCGCATGACCACCTCGCTTGAGGATGGCGAACTGGGCCTGCCCGGCAACCGCACCTTTACGGCCGTGTTTACCGTTACACGCACCGGCGTCTTTCGCATCGAGTATGGCTGCGAGAGCGACCGCGCCACCTACGTGTCCATGACTAACCACACGTACTTTAACCTTGCTGGCCATAACGCCGGCATGGACTGCGAACATTTCTTTGTCGCCAACGCCGCCCACTACCTGCCCATCAACGAGCAGAACATCCCCACCGGCGAGATTGCTCCGGTCGAGGGCACGCCGTTTGACTTCCGTGAGCTGCGCCCCGTCGCTCCCGGTATGGAAGCCGATGACCCGCAGATTAAGCAGGCCCGTGGCTACGACCACTGCCTGTGCATCGATGGCTATCAGTACGGCCGTAATCTGCGCCGCGCAATGCACGTCGAGGAGATGTGGACCGGCCGTGAGCTGGACTACTACACCACCGCCCCGGGCGTGCAGCTCTACACCGGCAACTGGCTGGGCGACGAGCACGCCAAGGACGATGCTAACTATGGCTGGGGCGCCGGCTTTGCCCTCGAGGCAGAGATGTACCCCGATACGCCGCACCAGCCGCTGTTCCCACAGGGCATCGTGGGCCCGGGTCACCCCTACAGCAATGTGATCGAATATCACTTTATGAGGCACTAAGCCCACAACGCGACATATCGCACAGCAGCGCCCGCCGGCACCACCGCCGACGGGCGCTTTTTCATCTTTTGGGCTCATTTTCGCTGTGACTGTATGAGTGACATATCAAAACTATGCCCATTTACTACGTTTAGCCCAGGATGCTCGACCATGCACCGGTTTTTGTTAAATTCGCGAGCCGTCTACCTGCGGTTTTGTTTTACCCAAATTCGACATGCTCGGCGATAGCCGATCAAACGTAGTAAACGGACATAGTTTTTGACAGGCGGCATCGCCGCGTCCCTCGCAAGGGCAAAATGATCCGTTTTCCTCCGTCCCCAAGGGATCAGTTGAACAGATTGCCGATGGGGTCGGGGGCGGAACTGGGGAGGTAGCGGATTTCTAGTTCTATGCCGAGTTCTTGTAGCTCTTTGAAGGCAGCGATGTCCGTATCGTCTACGGCGACTGCGGGCGTTATGGGGTGCTTGCCCTCCCCCGCCTGCATATGGCCGATGCTGATCTTGGTTATTGGTACACCGCCCTTAACCAGCGCGAGTGCATCCGTGGGCGACGCCACCATGATGAGAATCCATTGGCGCGGCGTTGCGGTATGAATGATGTCGATGGTCCTTTGCACCGAGAAAAACCGTGTCCAAACGCCTTCTGGCGCCGCCACCCTCATGGGTGCCCATTGGCGCGAATCCGCCGCGATCTCATCGTTGACGATCAGGACAAGGTTGGAACCAGTCGCCTCATTCCACAGCTCAACGTCTTGCCCGTAAATAAACCGGTCATCGATGCGTGTGAGAAGAATCTTGGGTTGAGCCATCGCTGCCCCATTCTGTTTGAGGCCCGTAAGAGCGAGACATCACGTCTCCAATATTAGTGCATTTAAAGTGAGAAAAGCCGTCAGAACCCTTGCGCGGATGTGCGATGTCCCGTATCATAGACAGCCGTTGACGCCTCAGTTGCGTCACTACATGGCCGCCAGCGTAGCTCAGTTGGTAGAGCACCGCTCTCGTAAAGCGGGGGTCACCGGTTCGAGCCCGGTCGCTGGCTCCATTGCATTCGTACAGCTCAGAAGCTTAATTGCTTCTGAGCTTTTTTGTTTTCTTGACTCCTCGACCCTCCGCGAAGGGGTGAAAAAGGGGTGAAATATTTTTCTAAGTTTTTTCACCCCTAACCATCTTCATGCAACCTTCATCAGTTAATGGCCCCGTACCTTGACCATATTGCGTCCAAGGTACGGGGTTGTCACAAAGGATAGAATTATACGAAGTAGCTTCGATTAGAGGAGAGCCGTCATGTCCGAGGCCCAGGCAAAAGCCAACGAGAAGTACCGCAAGGCCAACGTCAAATCTTTCAACGTCAAGTTCTTCCCGGCCGATGCCGACGTCCTGGCGTACTTCCAGACCAAGGAGAACCGCAACCAGTACATCAAGGACCTCATTCGCAAAGATATGGAACGTTCAACGACCGATCAGCAAGGTTAAACCGAGCCCCTATTTCGACCATCTCGGCAAGCGTTATTGCCCCCAGCGCACAAAGTAAACGTTCTTCTCATGAACCAAGAACCCCCATGCAGTCATGGAGGAATGCCCATCCTGCAACTGGTTCTGAACCCTGGTCGAGCCCGGTTGGGACAAGCGCCCAGACTGCCAACCGCGATACAAGACCGCAGCTCATGCACGTTCTGATTTCACCGTGATCGAGGGCGGGCACTAGAGCTGCAAAACTAAATCACGGTGCAAAAGGTCCTCGACCTGGACAGTAACCAGTCCAGGTCGAGGACCAAATAGCAGTTAAAACAACAGGCCAGTAGCTACAGATCAAGCGATAGCAGCTTATCCCTCAGCTTGACGGTGGCATCGAGCTGCCAGGCTATGCACTCGGCCCAGTTATCCGAGTCTTTAAGTCCACAAGAATCCCTATAGAATCGGATTCCGGAGCTCTTCTTCCCCTCGCCATACTCGGTGCCCTTGACGTTAAGAAGCGTCTCGAAGTCAGCCTTATGCGCAAGCACCTTGGCAGCAAGGGCCTTGTCGTCGGGAATGCAGATCTCAACCCCCACCTGGTCGCGCTGCCAAAGAAAATGCTCACAAAGATGCAGGCCGGAAATACCGATGATCACATCGGTCCAATGGTCGGACGTGGCCTTACGGGCCTTCATGCTCGCGGAGAAACCAGCATGCGCATGGGAAGCCTCGCGGAACGCACGCCAGTACTCCAGGCGGTTCACTTGAGACTCCGTCAAGCCATCTTTGGCCTTTTCTGCACGAGCCCATTCGTTCGGACGCTCAACCACGTTGAAGACCGGTGCCGGCAGGGAATCCCCTATGCGCCAGACCTCGATCTCGACCAAGAAGAACGCGACTTCGTCATCGGTATGGCCGTTCAACCATTCAATCGCCTGCCGGTGCTCGTCCCGCGCATGTTTCACGACCCAGATCACAGCCTGGGCATCCTTACCGGCGGCATAGGTGATGATCTTGCCCAAGTGGCCATGGTCGGTGTCTTCGAGCTGGTTCTCAATGATGACTTTGGATCCAGAAGCGGTATCGACAGCATAGATATCGACGCTAAAGGAACCGACCGAGGATTCGGTCTCCTTCAATTCGAGCGTCATGTCGACCGCATCGCTCAAAAGCATGAGCCCCTCATCGCTGGCAAGCCATTTTGAGAAGTTGCGCGGTTCGCTCTTCCAAATATCGCGAAGGTCAACTTTTGTGATGGTCCCGAGTTGTTTCACGGCCTCTTCATCCTCTCAATCAACTCACCCATGAGCAGCGGATTCCCCTTCCCGCCCATGGGATTCTTGCAACGTCTGAACAACTCGATGTTGAGCCGATAACTCCAGTTCAGCACACGATCGTCCTCAAACCAGGAGCCCAGTTCTTCGAGCCCATTGAACTCGCACGTAACAACGCCCTCAGCCGCACGATAGCCATAGTCGGCGCGCTTCCAAACCAAGATCGGCGTTAGCCGACCGTCATCCTCAGGCCGCTTGAAGTTGAGGTAGCCGCGAACATCGTCATCGCACTCATAGACTACGAGCGTCTCGAGCAACCCGCACGTAACGCAGAGCACAGGCTTATCATTGCGAGCCGGATACGCATTCGCCGTCCAGTAGATACCGGCGGTGTTCGCGGTCTCGGCTGTGCTCTCATGAAGATAACAGGCCGCAAGGTCAAGCAATGGTTCCGCCCAGGGACGCGCCAAAAACTGCTCATACCGCTTGCGCTGCGCCGTCGTAGGCTCGCCCAGGACCGCGGGGGCAAGTTCATCGCTCCGCTCGGCACGGTTCCAGGGCAACCGTCGTGTCACACCCTCGGCAAGCACAAAAACGGTATCCCCCGTGCCTCCGGGAAGGTTCACTTTCTGGATGTTCTTCAAACGGTACCCAGCGGCCTCCGCCTGACGAATCGCCTCGGTCTCCAGACAATCGAGTTCCTTCTCGCCCGTGTCGGCAGCAAGCGGCAAGAAATACGCCCGCTCCAGCGTCACGCCCTTAAAGTCCTCGCGATGCTTGTACTCGTCCAGATGCTCAGCATGCCGGCGCAGCAAATCGACGGACTTTCCCACATACGCCGTTCCATCGCTAAAGGTGTAGAAGTAGAGCCCTTTCCGCTCACCGGGAAAGAGCTCCGCCGCAAGCGCGGACCGCACCGAGACATCGATCTGACGGAATTCGAGCTTGCGAGCCATATACTAGCTCAGTCCCGGCAAAATCGAGCTACTGAACTTCGCAAAGGTATACGAGCCGGTCCCGGCGATAGCGTTCTGGTCAAACACCATGAAGTACTCGAACCCGTCTCCCGCCTTATCGGACCACTGCCTACCCATCGCAAGTTTGTCGGCGGAGTTGGCGTTCGTCAAATGTCCGCCCTTGGTCTCAATGACCAAAATCTTTCCACCCATGGTCTGAGCGAGAAAATCGGGATAGTGGTTGATGAACCCATTGATGTGGAACTCGTCGGGGCGACGTTCGACCACACGGTGCCACCACCTGATGTTCGGACAGTTCGAGAGCCCGTCGACCATCTTGCGTTCCAGCGTGTCGCTGCACTCCTCCTCAGAGGTGTAGAGCGAATGCTGGTAGGCATCCGAGGGTCTTGAGAGCGTGAACTTCTCGGGGAGCTCATAGGCATCGGCCTTGAGCCTGATCTTCCCCAGGGTCTGCAATTTCTCAAAGCGCTCCCGACGATGCCTAGAGCTCGCAGCCTCAATTCTATTCCTCACGGTCTCCATGAGCAGGCGGGGCGAATCGAAAGCGGCCCCGATCTCGTCGAAGGAGAAATCGTCGACCACGCGTGCCAGATAGCCTTTGAGCTGGCCCTCACCATACTTGTTCACAAACTGTTTGGGAAAGACATCCAGCGTCTTGGCCACAACGGAGTTCTTCTGCTCACCTTCCGAAAGGCCGTCGAAGAGGGTACGCATCGATCTCAGATGTTCGGCGTCGACTTGGAGAATCCTGTATCTATCGGAGTCTTCGGTGACGTCGACGGCGCGGATATCCTCGATGCTTGCAGCATTGAACTCGATGCCATCGGTGCCCAGGCGGCTCAGCTTGAAGTCGTCCAGGAGCACGTTGGAATCGAACAGCGTCCAGCCTCCAAGGCCAAAGAGGTCGTTGCCGCCCGGATTGTCTATTTCATACATCGGCATGCGCACCGTCGATGCATACTCGACAAAGACCGGCGCGACCCAAACAGTGCTCATGGTTCCACCAAATCCAGCGTTCACATCATATCCGCCGCTATCGGCCGCGACATCACGCTCAAAGCGCCCTTCCAGCTCCTCGGCATCGCTCAGCATGCCATCGATATCGTCATTCCCCTCGGCATCCCCAGGCACGCTCTCAACCATGGGCTCGTGCAGGTCGAGGTCGCTGTAGTCCTCAGGGTCATCATCTCTCTCAGCGTCGGCAGCATCCTGCTGCAGCTCGTCGGTCGATGCTTGAACGCCACCTATAACCTCTTCGGCATCCTTCGAGACCACATCGTCCTTGGCAAAACCGACCCCGTTGAGCCCGCTCACGACCTGATCGAGCGTAGCGTTGAAGTCTGCAGAGGAAGTCAGGACATACGACGCGTTGAGCGATGAGGCCGCTGCGCGCTTCACATAAGGCTGGCGCAACACGCGACCAACAATCTGCTCGACGCTCACCGCAGAGTTCTTGTTGGCGACCGTAGCCAGAATATAGGCAAACGGGCAGTCCCAGCCCTCGGCCAGCGCATCGACCGTGATCACGAACCGGATCTGGCAATCACGGCTCAGCAGGTTGACGCCCTTGAGTTCGTTGACCTCTCCGGTGCGGATGGCAACCTGGTCCTCGGGCACCCCGCATTTCTCAACAATTCTCTTTTTTAGCTTACCGAACGTCTCGGCCTCGTCGTCGCCGCGCCTCTCGGCCTGAAAGAGCACGATAGGCCTGATGTAGTCACCGGTCACTTTCTCGTTTGCGAGCGCCTGTCCCTCCAGCTTCCGCTGGAGGGAGATGGCGTCCATGATCACGTTGCCCTTGTCGCCGCGACGGTAGACGATAACGGGGAGCTTCACCATCTCCTCGCGCTTGAGATCGCGGGCGGTCGCCTGCGTAATCACGTTCGATTTGTTCGAAGGCGTGGCGGTCAACTCGAGCACAAACCGCGGGTTCAGGTTCTTGAGCATGTCGATGGAGAGCTTGCTCCGGGCGTGATGGGACTCATCCACGATCACAATGGGGTTGAGGCCCGCAAGAACAGAGATGAGTGCCGTATCGTCCGCATCGTCGATGTTGACCGAGACGCCTTCCGCCTTCTGCTGCTCGGCGAGGCCCACAAGCGAAGAGTTCTCCCTAAATGCCCGCATGCCGTCGCGGTTCTTGAAAGAATCGAAGGACAGGACGAAGAAGTTCAGTTGGTCGTAGACCGTCCCGATAGAGAAGTTTCGGCCGACGAGGCCGTCTTCCTTGTCGAGCACCTCGACGCGCCCCATAAAATCACGATTAAGCGTCATTCGGGTGAAGTGGTTCGGGTCACGGAACTGCCTCAGCGTCTGAGAGAGAATCTCGTTGCGCGGCACGAGCCACACAACCGTTTTCGCATCACTCGGTAAGGCGTCGAAGATGCGCTTGACGGCGTTCACGCCCAAGAAGGTCTTTCCGCCACCAGTCGGCACCTTGATGCAGACGCGTGGGACAGTGCCCAGGTCATCATGGTATTTGGGCACGCCGTCTGCGCCGCGGCCACCCGGAGTGAAACCCATCTCTTTGAAATAGGCATCATAGGTGCCCTTGGCGTCGTAGAGCGCCTCGCCTCCCACGTACAAGTTCAGGAATCGCGAAAGGTCGTCGAGAACGCGACGCTGGTAAATCTTCAGTTCCATGGTCTACATCCTCACGATCTCGCGCGGAACCTGCTTGAATACGATACCGAGCCTATCGAGCGTATCGGAGTCGATAAGGCAGCGGTCGGCATAGACGACGGTCATCTGTTCGCGCCTCGTAAAGGCACCGAGCAGCTCCGGAGTGAGACAGACTTCCTCACCGGGCTCGTAGCAGAGGTAATAGACGGTGTGCCCGACCGTGCCCATCAGATAGGGACACTCGTCGGTGCAATCCATAAACGGCTCCTTGGTCTCCGTATGCCAGACATACTTCATGACGTCCAGCGTGTCGACATCAGGATTGAGCATCCCGTCGCCATCGAACAGAGCGGGGCCAAGCTCATAGAAGGAGAAACCAGAGTCAACGCCCGATCTTGTTTCCGAGCCATCGCCATAACCGCCGATGACCTTTCTGCTTCGTTCTGCAGTAATGCCATCGGCGTAATCATTCATTTCGACCAAGATAAAACGACGGTGCCCGCCATCTTCAGCATTCTTCTGCATAACGGCTTGCGCCGTGGTCCCGGACCCTGCAAAGGAATCGAGGATAATTGAGTCCTTGCTTGAAGCGTGCTCAAGTACGCGCTTAATTAAAAGAGACGGCTTGGGGTAATCGAACACTTTTGAACCGAGAACGTCCTTGAGCTCGTTGCCACCCATATCAGTATTTCCGGCATACTCATGGGACCAATAGTTGATCGGTGTCAGACCTCTTGCCTCAGAGAGGTACAGCTTCAATCGTGGATACTTCGCTTTGCCGTCAAGACCCCACCAGAAACGTCCTTCTGCTTGGATCTTTTCACAGTTTTCCTTACTTTGCTTCCAGGCATGCGTAGGGTGAACCACTTTTCGGCCATCAGGAGCCTCGATGGCATATACAAGAGCCGGTCTTGCTTCTTTAGTTGCGGGGTTAACAAAAGACGAAGTAATCCAAGGGCCTCGAGGGTCATTATCGGGATTCGTGTATCCGCTGTCGGTCTGCTCGTTTCGAGGAAGCAAGTTGACTACAAAATTGTCACTCTTGGAATACACGAGGATGTGCTCAGTGACGTTCGTAAAATCGACGGTGTTGTTGCTTCTCGTATAGCGCTTCTGCCAAATCACGTCAGACTGGAAATTGGACGCACCGAATATCTCATCACAGATGATTTTTAAATAAGCATACTCATTGTCGTCAATGCTAATAAAAATAGAGCCTGTCTCACTGAGAAGCTTCCTCAGAAGCTGAAGTCGCGGATAGATCATGCACAGCCATTTATCGTGACGTGAATAGTCTTCACCTTCTTTACCAACAACTTTACCAAGCCATTTAGCAATTCTCTCATCTTTAGAGTTGTCGTTATAGACCCAGCCTTCGTTGCCGGTGTTGTACGGGGGATCAATATAGATACAATCCACCTTACCCTCGTATTCAGGCAATAAGGCCTTCAACGCCTCCAGGTTATCCCCATGGATAATCATGTTTCCGCAATCAGATCCGCGGCTATCGAGCACACCCTTCTCGGGAAGGCACTCCAAGATGCGATAAGGAACATCACGATGATGGTTAATGACCTTATCCTTGCCCATCCAATTAAGCGTTGGCATAGCGGAAACCTCCGGTCCAATAATTCACAAACGTAGTTTCAATTGTACGCAAGAAAACGCCCAGTAATCCGAGACAAGCCAAGCGGTCTCTTCGAAACGCCCGCCCACACGAGTATGTATACTCACCTTCAGCAAGAGAAAGGCGAGGCATGGTCGGTAACGACAAAAAGTGGAAATCCCTATGGGACACGTCAGCAATGCTATTACTGCTCGGTGGGCCAGCCCTACTGTTTGCCGCCTTTTGCATCTATGCTTTCACGCATGTCGTCAACCTGCAGATAGCCATAGCAGGCGCTCTCGCATTCCTCATCGGAATCCTTATGATGTGCTTCCCCGCATACGAAGGAAAGGAATCCCTTTCAGGCTTAGCTGGCCTCGGCAAAAGCGCCGCTCATACGTTTTTGGTTCTTGTCCTAGCTGTCGGACTTATCGCCTGCATGGCGCTTATGCTTATCAACGCACTAGGTAGCAACCCGTTGAACGCGCTTCTCTGGGCTGCAGCGGGGACCGCGCTGTACTTCATCGCGCGTCCCTTCAAATCCAAGCCGCCGACCCCTGAGGAAATCAGAGAATACAACGAAAAGCGCCGAAAGAAGCAAGCCGAGCTCGAAGCTAAGGAACAAGAGCGGCGCATGGCTGCAATGAGGGAAAAGCTCAAGAAAGTGGGCAAGATGTGCCCCTACTGCGAATCTGAGAATGTCGTCCCTATAGGAACAACTCGCAAGCCATATTCCATCGGACGCGGACTCATCATTGGTGCGATAACACAAAGTACCGCCCTTGGCGCAGCCGGAGCTATCCGCAGCCCAGGCAAAGTCAAGATGATCTGCAAGTCGTGCGGACAGCAATTTAAGATCAAGCCGCGATCGCACTAGCCCCATCCACCCCGCCCGGACACGCCCACGCAACCCCCACACCACGTTCGCTTTACAAACAAGAACATTCGTTCGATACTAATGCCAACTAAACAGCGAACGCGTGTACGAAAGGGGCGGCAGCGTGATCATGAAAAAGCACTCGCTCGCGGGTACCTGCGGCATCCCGCGCGAGCCCGAGCGAATCTACATCCAGGTCGATACCATCGCGGACGATAGCCCCACGACGGGACCCGCCGACCCGCAATACATCCACTGGGCCGACGGCCGCTGCTGGAAGGCCGAATCCATCTACTGCCGCCAGGAGTTCGGCCGCATGATCTTTGGCAACCTGTGCGTGCGCTATGACATCTGTATCGCGCGCCAGCGCCGCACCCTGTGGTGGGAGAACGGCCGCTGGTTTGTCAGGCGCGGCTCCGGAATCGCGGTGAGCGCCTAGTGGCCACCGACATCCCCGCAAACAAGACCATACGCTGCCGCGGAACCAAGCCCGGCCGCCGCGTGCACAAGCAGTACGTGGACGTGTTCGCGCGTACCAATGCCGATGGATCCATCGTACCCATTCGCGTCTGCTGGCCCGACGGACGCTGCTTCACCATCGACGAGATCGTGAAGACCATCCCCTTCGGCCCCATCATCCACGACACGCAGACCGCAACCTACACCTGTCGCTTCGCCCGCTGGAAGACCGATATCTACCTCGAGCACTATCACAGGGAGGACCCCATTCACGGCGCCGAGGACCACCTGCGCTGGTGGGTCTGGGCATTCGATAACACACTCTCGAAAAACGAGGTCCGCTCATAGCGTAAGGGATCCTCTCCCCCTGTTTTTGTCGGCACCGACCGATCTGCCGGACATCGAGTCCAACTGAGCAATCATCGGGCGCAGCGCTGGCCTTCCTCGATGGACTCCAGGTCGCGGACTAACCTTCGAAGAGTCATCCCATAATGTGCAATAACAGGATCTTCGGACCCCGACCGGTCCGTGCACCCTGCCAACATGCATTCCGTGAGGCACTTGATCTCGTAAACGATATCCTCAAGCTCCAACAGACATCCCCTTTCAACATCCATCGCCTGGCTCCCGATGATACCCGAGGAAGTCGTCGTCCCGGCATCCGCCGCGAATCGGTCACATCCTCGTGACCGGGTTGCACCTCCGCTGCACGGCATCAAGGGGGCCCACGGAATCGCCCACAATTCTCCTCTTCGATACGAATGGCGGGGATTGCCGTGGACCTCCCTTGACCCCGCTCCGCTCCGGTGCGGCTTCTGCAGGAGCAGAAGCAAGCGCCGCCGACGCAGCGCTTCGCTTCTGCGCGCAGGGGCAAGAGTCTAAGGGCCACGTGCCCGGAACGGAGGAAGACATGCAGCAACTGATGACCGAGGAAATCGCCAAAACGGTACCGAGGCTGTACGAGCAGGACGGGGCGAACGACCCCATCGTCCACGTCCACTACTTCTCGTGCGTGAACGGATGGGACTGGTACCTCACCGAGTTCGACCCGAGGACCGGCGAGGCGTTCGGCCTCGTGCGCGGCCTCGAGACCGAATGGGGCTACTTCAGCGTCCGTGAGATGGAGAGGGTGAACCGTGAGAAGGGGTTCGGCGTCGTCGAGCGCGACGAGCACTTCGAGCCCGCGCCCGCCAGCAAGTTCGAGGGGAGGTAGCGCCGTGGTCACGGTCGAGTTCGACTTCATGGGCGAGGCGGTCCGCCTCGCCCTCGTGGCCGAGCGCTACGAGGACGGCGGCCTCGCCGTCCTCCTGCTCGATGCCACCGACCCGCGGTCCGAGGTCTACATGTCCGAGTGGGGCGTCCTCACGGTAAACGTCCCCGGCGCGACCGGTCCGGGCCGCATCGCCATCGCGGCCGACATGCCGGACGCGCTCGTCGATGCCCTCGCCGCGAGCGAGGTCATCGAGTCCGACGGCCGCCCCGCCGCGTCGGGTATGGCGAGGTACCGCACCGCCGCGGTCAGCGGATGGGCCATGGACAAGATGGGGAACCGACTCGATACCCTCGAAGAGGCGCTGGGCTCGACCGTTGTCGTCGAGTACGAGTCCGGCGGCGAGGGCGGGGCGTTCGAGGTCGGGACCGCGCCGGCGGGGTCGGTCGAAATCGACCGTCTCGTCGCCGAAGCGAGGTCTGAGGCCAACGGACTCGCATATGTCGGCGGATGGGCCGCGGTACGTATCGGCTTCGGAGACATCGAGAGCATCGACTGCGAAACTGGAAGAACGGTCTACATAGCGGGAACGGAATAGGGCTGGCTCGAGAGGCGGCCGGGTGTGTCGGGAACGGCACACCCGGCTGAGATGTTTGCCGGGGATGGACCCCGCCATCCCCGGGCCCCTGCGCGCCAAAGGGGCTAACCCCTTTGAAATCCCACGGTCCTTTTCAGGGCTCGCGCCTAGCGTGTGATGAGGCCCCTTTCCCGAGCACTCTCCTCGATGAGAGACCGAAGATCTCTCGCCAATGGGCTCTTGCTCGGGTCGTACTTCACATCAGTCAAGACACCGTCGCCTATCACCGACAACGCCCTCTTCTCGTCAATGCCTCTTTCCTCGAGATAGGGTCCGCCGTATCCTTGGGGGAAAGGCTCCGTCTCGAGGCCATATCGACACACCACGGCTACGACTCTATCGGATTCCATCCTCTCGAACTTGCTCAGCGACAGGTCGACAGCCCTTTTCAAAGCCTGCTTGTCAGATGCCGGTTTCTCGTCAAAGCACCGGCACACCGCCCAGCCCGTCACCTCGCCCCAGTCCGCAGCAGCCCTTCTCCAGTTCGAGCTCGATGCGTTGGAGTATCTGACCCTGCATTTATCTGAACAGAACTTCGCATCCTGACGAGGCTTTCTCGTGCCACTTTTCGGGCCGCGCTTGAACTTGAATTCCCTACCGCAGCACTTGCACTTCCGCCATTGTTCCGGCGCTTGAAGAGTCCTTAACGCCTGGAGCGAAATCGCCGCATCGAGGGATCCACCCGGATCATCAGGCCCGATATCCTCTATCAACGCGACGGGAACCCCAGAGTGCACCGTGCGCGCATATTGGCGCTGGAGCATCTCGGCAGTCAGGCCCGGACCCGTGTAGAGGCCACCCAGACGCATCGAGCCGTTGAGGGAGGCAGATCTCGACAGGTATGCCATGGCCCCGTTAATGCGGCGGGCTTCATCGGCGATATCAAAATCCGATTCCGCGGACCCAGAAGAGGCCCTTAGGCAGGCTGCGATATCGAGACTTCCCCGTTCCGCCGCGTCGATGTCGCTAGCGATGTTTTTGCCCCCTGCCCCAGCGAACACGGATCCCCTTCCCCGCTGGTAGTCCCGCACGACGCCGGCAGCCTGACCGATAAGGCCTAACGATAGGCTCGCCTCGGCAAGCGACTCGAGGCCGCCGTAATCAAACGCGCACGAGCGCCTGTTCCTGATCTCCAGGGCGACGAGGCGGCAGTACTCCGACATGACACAAGCCAGGAAAGGCGTTCCATCGATCTCGGACGGGACGCGATCGAGCGGCTCGAGTTCCGTCGTCCAGGGAGCGCCCCGAAAAGCAGAGAACGGACGAGCGTCGCCGAGCTGCTCGCCCGCACACCTTGACAAGGTTGAGTCCAACGCGCTCCTGAACAGGCCCTCAAGAGCCCTCTCTTCTATATCGGGCGAATCCTCCAGGCATGCCATCAGAGCGGCCCGAGGGCGACCGGGATCCCTCCTCCGATCGATTTGCTCGCGCCGCCTATCGAGGCGCTCCGAATGGAAGCGTGCCTTCGAGCTGAAGAAGGGAAGGAACGGCAGCCCATAGGTCGAAGCCAATTCCGAGATTTCATCGCTGCCCATCGGTGCCTCGCGGTCGAGAAGCTCGCGGAAGGCGAGTTCCTCCGGGAGCCTGCACCCGCGCCCGCCGGACCAATCGAAGCCGTCCAGATAGCAGATTGCGGTGTGGAAACCGTCTGCGGCAAGAATTGAGTCCGTGAACTCGGAATCCCCCTTGACTTGATCGAGCCGCAGGAGCGCCCTAGCCGGAGCATCCCCCGGCCCCAAGCAGTCGACCGCGTCGGCTAGCGCCGCATCCAACCGATCCTCATGGTCCCCCCGACCATGCCACGCTCCGCATACGGCTGCCGACCAGAACCCATCGACCGATCGCGGCGCGCCAGCCGGGCCTGAGGACGGGAAAGCGATCTCCCACGATGCGTCTCCGACTGCATGGAGGTCGTGCGGGGAGAAAGAGTATTCCCATGCGCCCTCGGGACGTTTGAAGGCGGACCGCCTGACGGTCCTGTTGCCCTTTACGGAGGCGATCGCCCTTGTGAAAAGCCGCAGGGCCGCATCGTCATCGGAGTCCTCGACCTCCACGGTTATCCGGAAGGGGTCGCGTTCGGCAGACCTCGAATTCGACCGTCGCTCGATCTTGCAGGCATACTCCCCTCCCCTCCTCCCTATGGACCTGTTGGCACTCTCGACGACCGTCGACTCGCAGGGATCCTCGACAAGCGCGATACAGCGTCCCCCGTCGTTCCAGCGGTATCGCCGCCAGCACTCATCGACTGATAAGGCCCTGTACCCGTGGCACACAGCCGAATCGGCGACGTAAATTCTGCCGAAAAGCATGTAACTTTCCAGAGCACCGCCAACGACCCGGTCGAGGCTTGAAGGAAGAGGCAGGTCGACCGGGGCAAGTCTGCACGTTCTCCAAGGTTCAACGCTTGGAAAGAATCGCAGGCCCGGACTGAACTCCATATGTGGCTCACCTCTAGTAATGCAGTTAACTCTACGCTAGCTGCATTATCTCATACACGATTGGTAAGTAGCGGAACTCAGGCAGTATGGGGGCGTCGGAAGGAGAGGCCTTCCGCTTAGCGCCGGACGATACCGGCAGAAAGGAGTCCACGATGACCCATAAGGACGAGGACCAGACCCAAGACGATCGCGATGCCTGCTGCGGGTACGCCGATCCCGACGAGTATTTTGGCGGGCGCGCGGAGATCATCAGCGGCACCATCATGCCCGGGCTGTGTGAGTACATGTTTCACGCCTTCAACGCCCACATCTTCAGCGTCAACGCGAAGTTCACCGCTAACTTCGCGTTGCAATACATCCTCCGGGCGCCGATTGACGACCTCCTCGAACTCCTCGATCAATACTGGCTCATGGAGGGGCGCGAGATGCGGGCGGACGCCTATCTCGAGGTGAACGGCAACGAGAACGGCGGCCCGGAGCACGCGCGCTTGCTGGCCGACGGGCAGTATCACCGCTGCGTCGAGGAGCTTCGCCGTTACGAGGAGGTGAACCCGGCCAAGCCCCTCGCCCACGATGAGTAGCGCACCCGTGGACGCTGCCGGGGCCGGCGGCCCGTCCGCGATCGGAGGCGATCGCCTCATCGGCATCCAGGAGGTAAAGGCCATCACGGGCCTCGCCGACCGGGCCGCCTCCGAACTCATGTCGGAGACCGGCTCCGCGTTCCGAGCCCATGGACGGAAGTACGTCCTAGAGAGCGATCTTCTCGCTTACCTAAAATCGCTCAGGCAGAGGGGTGTTTGACATCTCGCCGCCGTGGACGCGGAGAGCCGCGGCGGCGATTTAACCCCGCCATCAGTGAACGCAGTAAAAAAAATCAGATGTGATTGGAGCAGCATAATGAAATACAAGATCGTCCCCATCGGAACCAGCAAGGGCCAAGAGCCCGTCTTTGACCTCTATGAAGATAGGGCGGACGCGGTGCGTGCGGTCCAGGCATGCGCCGCCCCGGCGGCATTTCAAATCATTCAGACGGCCCCGGACGACCTGGATGTTGCCGCCTCAAAGGTCCCCTATGTGCAGGCGGATATCGTGCGTCATTTCGTTCGGGATTGCTCGGTCGAAGACGTGAATTCCCTCATCTTTCTCTTCGGAAGCCGACATGCCCTCCTCGAGGCGCTTTACGTCGATACCGGACGGGGTGCGGAAATCGAGATCGCCAAAAGGGCACTGACCATGGCGTTACTCGGAGGCGGCGGCACACCTGCCGCCCGAGCACTTGCCTACCTGATCATCTGGTTTGCTGACGGAACTTACGCGGAGAGACTTGGGTTGAGCATCGGTCCGCTAGACGCCTACAGCAGGCTCGACCGAGATATCAGGGACCGTATCCGCCCCATCTTCAAGGCGTGGCTCGATGGGCGCTAGCGCAGCCCGAGAGATATCGCGTCGAACCTTCATCGGTCCGGCAGCATAACCTCGCATCCGAGACGGCGCGTAATGTCCGCGGGGATGCCTCGCACCATCCCCGCACCCCTGCGCGCCAAAGGGACGAGTCCCCTTGGAACCCCGGGCGGCCGCCGGCGGACCGTGAACGGCGGGGGATCACTCGGCTTCAACTCGCGATCGCCCCGCCGTGTCACACCCCGCCGGCTCTCGCTCCGACTCCGTTCGATGGCTCCCCTAGGTCGCCATCACTGCGCCTCCGCTCACCTGTCCCGTTGCACTCCAGCCGCATGGGCTTCCGCTGCACGGGCCATGCAAGATGTGTATCTGTGCGTACGCGGCGTCCTGCAGCCGCCGCGCACGCACAGATATCTTGCCCTGCGGGGCCGTCCCCCGGGCTTGCGGGACGCCTGTTGCGTTCCGGTCCCGGGAGACGAGAAGAGGGGCCTTGGCCCCTCTTCGAGATGTGCCGATTAAGCTTGTTGCTCGTTCGCCCAACCGGTATCGATACCCGCGTCGCGCACCACGAGGACGACCGTGTGACCGGAAGCGCGGCGCACGCGGAATCCCCCGCCATCTCCAGCGACGCGGCAGAGGGCGTCGAAGAAATCCCTCCCCGCGCCATCTTGATACCAGGGAGAATCCGGAACATTGTCGGTAAGCCTCAGCTCGGCTATGCCGTCGCGCATTTTGAGCTTGGCATCGAGCTTGATGTTGATTTCCATAGCCATTACTCCTCTCGCCGGGCGCATCTCGCACCCTTTCTACATTTCGTTGTCCCGGCCGTCGTCCATCGACCTCTCCGCCATCCGGTAGACGGCGGCACCGATGCCCAGGGCGTGCTGTATGCCGCCCCTCGTGAAGCCGCGGCCGAGCTTGCGGCCGCTGATCGCGGCCTTCCTGACGGCGCGCCCGCGCGCGTCCCTGCGGTCGTATGTCGGGCGGTACTCGAAGACGAGGTCGCGCTCCCCGAGGTTCCGGTCGCGGCTGAGGCGCATGTGGACGCCCCTCCGCTCCAAGGCCTCGTTGAGCGCGCGCATCCTGTTCGGCGCGCCGGACGCCGCGACCTCGCGAACGCTCTCGCGCACGACCCGGCGCACATGGTCCTGGTCGGTCTCGAAGCCCGGGGCTGCCTTCGAGCCGATCTCGCGGGCCCGCCGCTCGCCCCTCGACTCCTGCCGGGCGTGAACGCGGCTGTTGCGCGCCCCGCGCTCAAGCTGGGAGAGCCCCCAGCGCTCGTCCATCTCGCGCATCCTTGCCGCATGGAGGGTCTTCTGGCGGGATGACCTGCCGTCGTTGAGGCGCTTTCCGGTCGAGAGGTCGGTTCGGTTGATGGCGATATGGACGGCATAGCGGTCGGTCCCGTCCTTCGAGTGCTCCAGGTGGAGCGCCCACGCCGCCTCCTGGTTCGGGTAGTAGCGGGCAACCCACTCCCGAGCGAACTCCATGCAGTCGCTCTTGGACATCCTCCCCCCGTTTACATTGCACTCGTCGGGGTTGAACGCGATGATCTGGTGGTAGCAGTAGGTGCACTTCGATCCCTTGCGGCCGGGCTCGTTGTGCCCGTAGGCTTCGCGCGTACGGTCCATCTCCCGGGACCAGTTCTCGGGGTCGGTGAGGTTCTGCGAGTCGAAGTCGAGCGCATCGTGCTTCTCGCTCGTTCGGTCGAGATAGCCCGACAAACTCTTCATGTGCTGCGCGCTCGTGATCGCAACCTGCTTGATAGCCGTCATGCCCGTCCCCCTACTCGTCCCATGCGGCCCACTCGTCCGAAAGGGTTGCGTTGTCCTCGTCGGCCTTGGCGGGATCGTCCGGGGCGGCCCTCCCTCCATCGGCCGCGTCGCCACCGATGTCGAACTCGGGGCACCACGGTTCCGGGACCTCGTACTTGGCCCCGTCGGCGGAGGCCTTGGCGCGCGCGTAATACGCGGCCCGCTTCGCACGCTCGGCCTGCTCGTCGCCAAGCCCGAAGAACGGGCCCGCCGGGGTGCGGCTGGCGTAGTCGAGCGGGAACTCGAACACGCCCTCGCGCCCGGGCTTCGAGTTCTCACCACCTTTGACGGCGATGAGGCCGTCGCGGATGGGGATGCGCTGCTGCCACTCCCACTCGTTGATCAGGGGGACGGCCGCCTCGTTGTAGCTCGTTCCAACGGACGTGCGGCCTTGGCCCTTCTGACTGGACGTCCCCATCGAGCGCACCGTGCGCTTTCCGACGAGCGAGGTGAAGAACTTGAAATCCTCGGGCTCCGAAAGCGACAGGGCGACTTTGATGCCGATGGAGCCGACCAGCTTGTCGCGCCCGGCCCCGCCGTCGCCCGGGTCGTTGTAGGCGTTGAGCTGCTTGAGGTTCTGAACGAAGAGATATTCATGGATCCTCATGCTTCGTCCGAGCGTGGCGATGGCGGGCAGGCAGGCAACCTTGACGTTCAGGTTGCCGATCTCGTCGAGAACGAGCGCCGTCTCGTGCGGCATCCGGCCGCCGTTCTCCTTGCATACCTGCTGCGCCACCTGCCACCACTGGTTCAGGAAACAGGTGTAGACGACCCCGTACGGGTCCCCGTCGTCGAGCATCTCGATGTACACGTCTGTCTTCCTCTCGATGAGGTCGCGGATCGACACGCTGCTCTCGGACGTCACCGCGCGGAGCGCGCCGTCGGAGAAGATGCTCAGGGCCTCCTTGAGGGTGGACACGACATTCTTGCCGGCCGTCGTCGCCCCTCCGTCCCCGAGGAGGTCGGACGCCGGCGAGAACGCCGGGTGCGTCGGGCCGAGCCCGCGGATGTAGTCCTTGAGGGGAGCGGACGGGTCCCTCGGGTCGTCGCCGGCGGTCCCGCGCTCGACGAGCGCGGCGACGCTCGCAAGGTTCTTCTGTTTACGCGGGACGTCGGCCGTGCAGACGACGAGGATGCAGGCGGCGAGCATGTTGCGCGCGGCCTTGGGGAAATAGGTGTTCTTCTCCCCGCCGAGGGGTATGAGGTCGACGGCAACCTGCCGGGCAGTCCTCACGGCCGCATCGGTGTCGCCCGCCTCGACGGCATCGACGACGAGGCCGATCGGGTTGTACCGGCTTGCCCCCGGGTATCCGCTCAGGTCGAGGACGACGGTTTTGTACCCGAGCTCCCGCGCCTTGTCGGCCGTGAGTTCAAGGACCTCCGGCTTGCCGGTCGAGATGATGTTCCAACCGGCCGCAAGCGCGAGCTGCATGGTCTCCAGCACCTGCAGCTGTGTCTTGCCTGAACCGGTCTTTCCGCAGGTCAGCGCATGGGGAACGGAAGAGTCGAACCAATAGCCCTTCGCGGTCGCGCCGAGGACGAGCCCGGCCCTCGCCGGCGTCCCGGTACCATCCCAGAAATCGTTCCGGCGTCCGAGCTCTCTGGGGCTGCGGACGATGCGGGCGTCACCGTAGATACCCTCCCCGACAACCCGGGTGCGTTCGGCGTCCTTAGAGGCCGTATAGCCAAAAAGGATGAGGAAAAGGAGACAGAACGCAGCGGACATGAACGGGATATGGCCGAGCCATGTTCCCGAAAGCCAGAAAGCCTGCCACATATCGAACCCGATGGCACCGAGCCAAGAGATCCAATCGACCGGGAGAGCCGCGATGGAGCAGGCGACCACGGGTGCCACCAGCGGATAACAGGCAACGGTGAGGACGACGGCGAAAGAAGCCGAAAGAGCCGTATTGAACTTGAGGTTGTTCATCCTGGCCCCTTCCTAAACGTTGCGGGCGTCGGCCAGGAAGGCGGAGACGGCGTCGGCCGCATCCCCGACCTTCGCGAGCGCGACGTCGAGGAACGGAGCAATCCGGCCGGGGTCGTGAGTGATATGGATCTCGCGAGTCAGCTGGTTCAGGTTGGACCCAGCAAGCCTGAGGTCCCGATACATGAGCTTCAACGTCTCGGGATCGGTCACGATCACGGGACGGTCCCCGTCGACCAGGGACCTCCTCCTTATGTACTCGCTCGCACTCAGACCCGCCGTCTGAGCACGTCTGGCAATTAAGCTACGTTCCGACGGCGTCATCCTGACGTATATGCGTTCCGTTCTTCTTGAACTACTCATCAGACGATCCAACTCCTTCAAATGCCTCTTGCACGGCAACACCGTCGAAAGGGTCGGATTCAATAGGCGTCCCGCTGCAAAGCAATGCAGCAGCACGCATATAAGACGATATGGTCATGTTCAGCGATTTCGCCTCTCGCTCGATTATTTTGCGTTGGCTTTCACTCATCCGCACGCCAACGTGCATCACCAAAGACATATCTGTCACCAATCTGGCCGGGGCCGTCTCCGCGGCCCCGGCTCCTTTATTTAGTTGACATTGCTTGAAGCATCTGACCGATGCGCCCAATCCTCGCCCTTGCCCAGACATCAAAGGGAACCCCGGGTAAAGTGCCAAGGTATACGCAGTACGGCTGCCAATGCTCCTCATAGAAATCGAGGGCATCGAACAAGCGTTTACGTTCCCAAATTAGCTCCTCCACCGAGAAAGAAGGAAGATCCCTGTTCTCGGCGCGTTTGAGCTCATCGGACGAAAAACACGGATTGGGAGCCCGGTACCTGCCGATGCAGGGTCCAGGCTCCATAATTAGCCGACTTCGGTAAACGTCGCAGCTGGCGCGTTGAACTCAAACTCGACAACGCCACAGGAACCGTAACGATTCTTTGTGATTGAAGCAATGATTGGTCGCTTTCTAAGCAACATATTGGCGTTGCGCTCTTCGGGCTTATCGCCCTTAATCGATAGCGACATGACGAGGTCCGCCGAATACTCGAACATGTTGCACCCGCCTATCGCCTGAAGCCCGGTGGTCTGCTTATCATAGTTCGTTCGGTTGATCGAGGAGATCGCGAAAAGCGGGCAATGGGTTTCATCAACGATACGGCGAAGCTCGGAAGCGACGAGCTTGAGCCCGATGCGCTCGTCGGCGATACGCAGCTCCTGCGGTAACGAAACAATCTGAGCGTAATCAACGATCACCAGCGGAGGTTCGCCAAATATGTCGGCGATTTCCTCGATGATCTTGCGCATTTCCGCATTCTTAATCTCTCCCGAGACAATGAACATGCGCTCCGCGATACTGCCAGCGTAAATGTTGAGAACCTCGTCGAAAAGCTTTCGCTTAGCAGTAGACATGTCGCTATTGTACATATCGTCGTAGGTAAGTTTACCGCCAGAGATGCGTGTAAGACTCTTCGAAAGCATGGCATCACGCCCAAGCTCGCCCTCGAAGATAATCACAGGGTGACCAGAGATCGCCCAGCCGTCCGCGATTTGGTGCATAAACGTGGTCTTCCCAGTACCGGGACCACCGGGGACAATGCAGAGATACTGACGGATACCGCCGAGAATTGCATCCAGAACACCATGTTCGATATGGCCGAGCGGTTTATTATTCAAGATGGCCAGCGCGGTCTTCTCAAGACCGACGCTCATGGGTTTTACAGCTGACACGGATCGCTCGCCTCCAAATCATGGAGATACGCATAGAAGCTTGACTCGAGGATGAAAATGCGACGGTGCACGTTGATGGCGCGACCGGTCTCCTTCATCAGCTTCGACG
>DBFBKG010000126.1:0-5228 GCA_048203815.1 Collinsella sp.
ATCGAGAAGATCACGGGGGTGCGCCCGGCCTTCGAGCAGGTGGACCTGCGCGACAAGGCTGCCACGGAGGCCGTGTTCCAGAAGTATCCGGCCATCGCTGGCATCATCCACTTCGCCGCCTCCAAGGCCGTGGGCGAGAGCGTCCAGCTGCCCCTGCTCTACTACCGCAACAATGTTGTCTCGCTCATCAACCTCCTGGAACTCATGCCCGCCTATGGCGTCAAGGGCATCATCTTCTCCAGCAGCTGCACGGTCTATGGACAACCCAACCCCGAGAACCTGCCCGTCACCGAGGACGCGCCCCACCAGAAGGCCACCTCGCCCTATGGCAACACCAAGGAGATCAACGAGCAGATCATCTACGACTTCATCCATAGCGGCGCGGCCGTCAAGAGCATCGTCCTGAGATACTTCAATCCTATCGGCGCCCATCCCTCGGCGCTCATCGGCGAACTGCCCAACGGCGTGCCCAACAACCTCATCCCCTACGTCACGCAGACGGCAATGGGCATCCGCGAGCAACTGACCATCTTCGGCAACGACTACGACACGCCCGACGGCACCTGCATCCGCGACTACATCTATGTCGTGGACCTGGCCAAGGCGCATGTGGCCGCCATGGCGCGCGTGCTGGACCAGGAGACCGAACCGATCGAGTATTTCAACATCGGCACGGGCAAGGGCAACTCCACGCTGGAGATCGTCACGACCTTCGAGGAGGCCACGGGCGTGAAACTCAACTGGAAGTATGGTCCGCGCCGCGAGGGCGACATTGAGAAGATTTGGGGCGACTGCACCAAGGCCAACCAGGTGTTGGGCTGGAAGGCGGACACGCCCCTGGCCGACGTGCTCCGCAGCGCCTGGAAGTGGCAGGAGAAACTGCGCGAGGACGGCGTGATGTAGAATAACCGAAGTTTCGCAAGTGGTTCAAGAACGGGCTGAAGGCCCAAAAGCTCCTAGCCCAGGGCGTCGCCCTGGGTATAATAGCAATCAGCAAGGCGCCCTGTAAGGGCAAAAGCCTTATATATTGCCTGGATTTTTAAAGCTTTTGCCCTTACAGGGCGACAGGTTTGCGCCGTAATAACCCAGGGCGATGCCCTGGGCTAGGAGCTACTGCCCTTTCAGGGCGTGTGGAGCTTACATGCGAAAGTTGAGTAGAATAACCTTTGGGCGGGAGGGGCCGACCTTCCCGCCCTTGACAGAAAAAAGATATGGAAAAGAGAAAGATTTGTATGGTCACCGGCGCGACGAGCGGCATCGGTGAGGCTTGCGCGCTGCGCTTTGCCAAAGAGGGCTACGACGTGATCATCACGGGCCGCAGAGACCACCTGCTCCAGGCGCTGGCCGAGCGCATCGAGGCGCTGGGCGTGCGTGCGAAGACGCTCTGCTTCGACGTGAGAGACCAGCAGCAGGTGTTTGACGTCTGCGGCAGCCTGGAGGCCGACTGGGCCGAGATCGACGTGCTGATCAACAACGCCGGACTGGCCTTGGGCCTCGACCCGCTGCAGGGTGGCGACCTCGACGACTGGAACACGATGATCGACACCAACATCAAGGGCCTGCTCTACGTGAGCCGCGCGCTGGTGCCGGGCATGGTGGAGCGCAACCGTGGCGAGATCATCAACATCGGTTCGGTGGCTGGCGACGCTGCCTACGCCAACGGCAACGTCTATTGCGGCACGAAGGCTGCGGTGAAGATGATCACCGACGGACTGCGCATCGACACGGCCCACACGCGCATCCGCGTGACCAATATCAAGCCGGGACTGGTGGAGACCCACTTTAGCAACGTCCGCTTCCACGGCGACGACGAGCGGGCCAACAGTGTCTATCAGGGCATCAAGCCGCTCACGGGCGAGGACATCGCCGACGTGGCCTACTATGCGGCCAGCGCGCCGGCCCATGTCCAGATCGCCGAGGTGCTCGTCCTGGCCACCCACCAGGCCAGCGGTTCCGTCGTCAAGCGCAACGCCGAATGATGACGGTGGCGGAATATCGGCAGGCCGTCCTCCAGGCCATTCTCCAGGCCAAGGACAAGGACGGAGCGCCGCGCACCGACGAGGAGACGGCCAAGACCTACCTCGACTCGCTCAGCGACAACGAGCTAGAGGAGGGCATGCTCTTCAACACGCCCGAGGAAGTGGCCGAGATGGTGCTGGAAATCCTGTAGCCGCTTGCGGAGTTGGGAAACAGCAAGATACTTTTTGTTACTCAAGTTTCGCAAGTAAGCTCTACTTTTGTTACTCAAGTTTCGCAAGTAAGCTCCACACGCCCTGAACCAACGGTCACCGGCCGAAGGGAAAGGTAAAGGGCAGAAGCTCCACACGCCCTGAAAGGGCAGAAGCTCATAGCCCAGGGCATCGCCCTGGGTTATTACGGACGCAAACCTGTCGCCCTGTAAGGGCAAAAGCTTTAAAAATTCAGGCAAGATATAAGGCTTTTGCCCTTACAGGGCGCATTGCTGATTGCTATTATACCCAGGGCGATGCCCTGGGCTAGGAGCTTTTGGGCCTTCAGCCCGTTCTTGAACCACTTGCGAAACTTCGGTTGTTACACCCCTTGATTATAGTTTCACTTTCTTTGCCTTGCCTTCGCTCTCGTTGCTCATGCGGTCGAGTGCGGTGACGACATAGACCCACTTGGTCTTGCCGTGGTCGTAGGGCAGGACGTAGCGCGGCTCGCGCGTGATGGCGGCGATACGGGCGGGATTGGACAGGTCGATCTTCTCGCCCTTGGCAAAGCGATAGACCACATACTGGTGGGCCTCGTCCTGCCATCCCTTGGCCTTCTTCGCTGGCAGCCATTGGAGCGTGTAGCCCTGGGGCGTCCAGCGCGCCTTGACCTTGCGCACCTTCTCGGGCGCCTCGCTGTCTATGAACGGCATAAGGGGCTGCAGGGCCGGATAGCGCCAGTAGTCCGTGCGCAGCACCGTGCCGTAGTTGCCGGGGTTATCGACCGCCGCCTTCGCATACCAGAGCACCGTGCCTTTGACGTTGGGACACTGACGGTGGAGGCGGTGCTTGGCGCCCAACTGGTGGACGCTGGGGTTCTGCGGGTCGGGATATTTCACCGTGCGCAAGACGTCCTCGCCGATATACAACGGGCGGTTGGCGGCGTGGCGGTTCCACCAGCCGATAAGCTCCTGGTAGTCGGCGGCCTTGTGGCCGATCTCCCAGTAGAGCTGGGGCACGCAGTAGTCGATCCATCCGTTGTTCACCCATTTGAGCACGTCGGCATAGAGCTCGTCGTAGTTCTGCAGTCCGCTGGTCGCGCTGCCGTTGGGGTCCGACCGCTTGTTGCGGTAGATGCCGAAGGGAGAGACGCCAAACTTCACCCACGGTTTGATGCGGTGGATCTCCTCGCCGAGGGCCTTGATGAAGACATCGACGTTGTCGCGGCGCCAGTCGGCGACGGAGGCAAACTGGCGTCCGTAGCGGTTGTAGGAGGCCTGGTCGGGGATGGGGACGCCTGCCACGGGATAGGGATAGAAATAGTCGTCGATATGGAGGCCATCGACGTCATAGCGGCTGACGATATCGCCGACGATGCGGAGGATGTAGTCGCAGTTCTCGCGCTGGCCGGGGTCGAGGATCTTGAGTCCGTCGTAGTCGAAGACGCGCTCGGGATGGGTCACGGCGATGTGGTTGACGGCCAGCTCGCGCGTGTCCTTCGTCTTCGCCCGATACGGGTTGATCCAGGCGTGGAGCTCCATGCCGCGGCGGTGACACTCGCTGATCATCCACTGCAGCGGGTCCCAATAGGGCGAGGGCGGCGTGCCCTGGCGACCGGTCAGGAAGCGGCTCCACGGTTCGTAGCGGCTCGCGTAGAGCGCGTCGCACTCGGCGCGCACTTGGAAGATAATGGCATTGACGCCGTCTTTCTGCAGCTCATCAAGCTGATAGGACAGCGTGCGCTGCATCTCCTGGGTGCCGAGGCCAAGAAACTGGCCGTTGACGCATTGGATCCAAGCGCCGCGAAACTCGCGCTTCGGACGGCTCTCCTGGGCCACCAACTCGCTGACGGGCAACAGAAGGAGCACCGACAGCCATATCACTCTCAATATCTGGGAAGTTTTCATACGATGATTTTCATGCAATGATTTTTATACGAGGGGGATTGTGCCAAACCTGCGGGCACGAGCGAGGGGCTAATGGCCGTTCCTGGCGGCCTTGCGAAACTTCATGCGGTGAAACTTGCGCTCGGCGTCGAGGGCGGCCTTGAGCTTCACCGCACTCATCACCTTCAACATCCGCAGGTGGTAGTCGCGCTCCACCTGGCGCATGCTGATCTCGAGGTTGTCGCGGCGCTCGATGAGGGCGCGTGCCGCACGATCGTTGTCCGCCGACTGCTTGCGCAGCTGGCGCAGTTGGCCGTGGATCTTGCGCTTCTTGGCCACCATCTCCTTGTAGAGTGGCACGAAACGGCGGGTCTCCTCGGGGGTGAGGTGCGCCTGCTGGACGATATAAGTCTGCTTCTCGGCCTCGAAGGCCTGGGCGTCGAAGTGGTGCTGCGCCGAGGCGGCGGTCAGGCCACAGAGCAGGAGGAGCGTGAGGAGGAGTCGTTTTCTGAACGGGTTCATAGGCTCTAAGTGTTTATTCTCCGGAGATATAGGCGTAGGCGTCGTCCTCGTCCATCATCGTGTAGTCGGCGAGCCGGTCGAGGTCGTCGGTATAGGGTTCCGCCTTCGAGACCTTGGGGGCGTGGGACACGGTCGCAGCCATGTCGCCCTGCGGACTCGTCGAGCTCACGCCGAGTCCGACAAGGACAATCATGCCCACCACGCAAGCGGCTGCCACAAGGGGCGACAACTGCTTCCACAAAGACTTGCGGACGACGCGCACCACGGGCGGCTCTGCGTCGGCAGCCACGCTCCGCATCACCTCCTCCTCTACGCGATCAAAATAGGCGTCGGGGACGGTGAAGGGACGCTCCGTACCGTACCGGCTCTTCAATGCCTCATCTATCTCCATCATGATTTCTTCTTTTTCATATAGGACGCATCGCGAGAAAGAAAGTTTAGAGCCCACCGAAAAAAATCATCATGCCGCGAAGGAATTGAGCAAGAAGGCCGATGGCGAGGAAACCGCGATAGCAGTTGGCGAGGTAATCTCTGAGGCAGTTGCCGAGGAAAGCTCGGTAGCTGATTCCCCCTCCAAGATTCACATCTTAGAGGGGCGAAACACAAGTCTATGAAAAACAATCTCATCTATGGAAGAACTCTGTATCAT
>DBFBKG010000127.1:0-10586 GCA_048203815.1 Collinsella sp.
GGAATCGGCAGACCACAGGCCCAGCATGCCTTCGCCCATAATGACGGCGACGGTGCGGAACAACGCCGCGCAGACAATAAACGGCAGCGCCGACATCATGCTTTTGGACAGATAGTCCACCACGGCCATGGCGTTTGATGAGACCATCGTTGTAAACGAGGTGTTAGAAACTTGTGACACAGGAACCCTTTCCCAATGTGACATGCGGACTGTCCCTTTGTCACATCGTGCGATACTGACCGATTGCGCGGTACTTTTCGTAGCGGAGGTTTGTGAGGGTCGCGTCGTCGAGCCGCCCAAGCGTATCGAAGGCATCAAATGCCGAGGACATGACGGCGCCGGCGATCTCCTCATGCGACAGACCCCTATCGTCAACAATGCCGTCGATGATGCCGAGCGCCAGCAGATCGGGGGCCGTGAGCTTAAGCGCCTCGGCGGCCTCATTCGCGCGCTCGGTATCCTTCCACAGGATCGACGCACAGGCCTCGGGGCTCACGACCGAATAGGCCGAGCTCGAGAGCATCAGGATGCGGTCGGCCACGGACAGCGCCAGCGCGCCACCAGAGCCGCCCTCGCCTGTCACCACCGAGACAATCGGCGTCTTAAGGCCGCTCATCTCCATGAGGTTCTGGGCAATCGCCTCACCCTGGCCGCGTTCCTCGGCACCGATGCCGCAAAACGCGCCCGAAGTATCGACCAGGCACAGAACCGGTCGACCAAACTTTTCGGCCTGGCGCATCAGGCGACGCGCTTTGCGGTAGCCCTCGGGATGTGCCATACCAAAGTTGCGACGCATGCGCTCTTTGGTCGTGGTGCCGCGCTCGATGGCGATGACCGTTATGGGGCGTCCGTCTTTCCAGCCAATGCCAGCCACCACGGCGGCGTCGTCGCCAAAGTAGCGGTCGCCGTGCAGCTCCACAAATCCATCCAGGCCCAGCGAGATCATCTCGCCTGCCGTGGCGCGATCTGCCGAGCGGGTCTGCTTGACAATCTCGAGCGCGGTTTTTGGTGCGGCCGAGCGCTTGAACAAGTGTCCCAGCTTTTTGCCGCGGCGACCCATATGCACGATCTCATGCGGTGCCCCCAGGCCGGGCGCGTGCCCTTCGTGCAGCGCCAGCAGCTCGCCTACCGTGAGCGCAATCTCGCCACGCGGAACAACGGCATCGCAAAAGCCGTGCTCCAGCAAAAACTCGGAGCGCTGGAATCCCTTGGGCAGGCGCTTGTGCATGTTCTGCTCGATCACGCGCGGGCCGGCAAATGCCGTCAGGGCATCGGGCTCGGCCAGGATAATGTCGCCCTCCATGGCAAAACTCGCGGTTACGCCTCCGGTCGTGGGGTCGGTGAGCACCGTGATATACAGGCCGCCCGCCTCGCTGTGGCGCCTAACCGCCGCAGAAATCTTGGCCATCTGCATAAGCGATGTCACGCCCTCTTGCATGCGCGCACCGCCCGAAACGGTAAAGCCGACAACTGGCAATCCCAGCTCGGTCGCTCGCTCAAATGTGCGACAGATCTTCTCGCCCACCACGGAACCCATCGAGCCCATCATAAAGTTGGCGTCCATAAAGAAGAGCGCCGTATCGCAACCGCAGATTTTGCCCCTGCCGCACACAACGGCATCGTGCTCGCCCGAACGCTCGCTCACGCTCTTGAGCTTGTCGGCATAACCGGGAAACGAGAGGAAGTCCTCCGACGCCAGATTGGCATCCCATTCCTCAAACGTGCCCTCGTCAACCGTCATGCGCATGCGCGCGCGACCGCTCACGCGAAAGTGTTTTCCGCAACGAGGGCAGACCTCGAGGTTGTCGTGCAGGCGCGCCTCATCGATCACACGGCGGCACTCCGGGCACTTGATAAACACGTGGCGTGCGGGAAACTCGGCGCACGACTCGGTTATCGGCCCCTCAAGGACATTGACCGTCTTCGCTTTTCTATTCATCAGCATAGAGATGCCCCATCAGATCGGTGTGGTACATGCCCGACAAGAACTCGTCGTTTGCCAGCACGTCGAGCTGAAGCTCGCTGTTTTCGCTCACGCCCTCAATCACGAGCTCGCCCAGGGCCGAGCGCATCTTACGAATAGCGCCGTCACGCGTGGGCGCACACACGATGAGCTTGCCGAGCATAGAGTCGTAGTACGGCGGAACTTTCGCACCGGTAAACATGGCGGAATCCCAGCGTACGCGCGGACCGCCCGGCACACGCAACGCGGTGACCGTTCCGCAGGACGGCAGAAAGTCCGGCGTTTCGGCATTGATGCGGCACTCCATGGCGTGGTTGCGGACCGGCATGTCCTCCTGCTCAAAGGGCAGAGGCTGGCCGGCTGCCACGCGCAGCTGCCACTTGACCAAGTCGGTATCGGTCACAAACTCTGTAACCGGATGCTCCACCTGCAAGCGCGTGTTCATTTCCATAAAATAGAAATTGCCGTCGTCCGAATACAGAAACTCGATGGTACCGGCTCCTTCGTAGCCGACGGCACGAGCCAGGTCACGCGCTGCCTTGTGCATGCGAGCACGAATGTCGTTGTGTCCGTCGAGGCACGGTGCGGGACTCTCTTCGATCAGCTTTTGGTTGCGACGCTGCACCGAGCACTCGCGCTCGCCGAGCGAAAATACATGGCCCTGCTTATCGGCCATAATCTGCACCTCAACGTGATGCGCCGGCGCGACGAACTTCTCCATGTAGCACTCGCCGTCGCCAAAAACGGCCTCGCCCTCGGCGCGTGCTTCAATAAAGGCCTTTGCCGCATCTTCCACGCGCTCGACCTTACGAATGCCGCGACCACCACCGCCTGCACGCGCCTTAATAAGCACGGGGCAGCCAATGCGCTCGGCCTCGGCCGTTGCCTCCTCGGGGCTTTTGAGCAAATCGCAGCCCGGCACGATGGGCACGCCCGCCGCGGCAGCCGTTCGACGCGCGGCGTCCTTGTCGCCCATGCTATCGATCACCTCGGCCGAAGGACCGACAAACGCCAGGCCATACTTGTCGCAGTCGCGCACGAAGCTCTCCTTCTCGGAGAAAAAGCCATAGCCGGGATGAATTGCCTTGGCGCCCGACTTTACGGCACAGGTGAGCACGGCATCGTCGTTGAGGTAGCTCTCGGCAAGGCGCGGACCGCCGATGCAATACGCCTCGTCGGCAAGCTGCACGTGCAGCGCGTCCGCATCGGCCGTGGAATAGACGGCGACGGTTTTGATGCCCATATCGCGGCACGCGCGGATAACACGGACCGCGACCTCGCCGCGGTTGGCGATGAGCACTTTGTCGAACATGAAGCCTTCCTTAACTTTCGTGCATGAGTGCAAAAGACATATCGGCGCGGCAGCAAACCTCACCGTTGACGCTCGCAGTACCCGTCGCAAAGCGGAACGGCCCGCGCGCACGCGTGATGGAGCACACTAGATCCACCGTGTCGCCCGGGCGCACCGGACGCTTAAAGCGCACTTTATCGAGGCTCGTATAGAACGGCGTCGCGCCGCGCGCCTCCTCATCGCCCATCAGCAGCACGCAGCAGTTCTGGGCGAGCATCTCGCACTGAATCACGCCGGGGACGACCGGGTTTCCCGGAAAATGCCCCTGCAAAAAGTACTCGTCGCCCGTGATCGTGATCTTGCCGTGGGCCTCGTCGCCCACCAGCTCGGCCTCGTCGAGCAAAAGCATCGGCTCGCGATGCGGTAACAGCTTCTTGAGCTCTTCTTTGTTCATGGATATCACCTATCCGATCCTCATGAGGCAGCTGCCAAACTCCACGAGGTCGCCGTCGGCCACGCAGATCTCGAGCACCTCGCCGTCTGCCTCGGCCGTCACCTCGTTGAGAACCTTCATGGCCTCGATGATGCAGAGGGTCTCGCCGGCCTTGACCTTGGAGCCCACGTGCACAAACGGTTCGTCGCCCGGCGCCGGGGCAGCATAGAAAACGCCGACCATGGGAGCGGTCACCTCGGTGCCCTTAGGCTCCGGTGCGGCGGCAGGCGCCTGCGCGGCGGGCTCCGGCGCGGCGGCAGGCATGGCGACAGGAGCCACCGCCGGAGCAGTCACGGCACCCGGCATAGGCATGGGCACGGCAACCGGCTGTGCCGCACTCGCGCGCTCGAGTTCGACCGCGGTGCCATCGGGCTCCTCAACGCGCACGCGCGTGAGGCCGCGGTCCTCCATAACATCGGCTATCTCGGCAAGTCTTTTGGAATCCATGCTCTAGCTCCTCGTATATCTACGCAGTGCGATGGCGGCGTTGTGCCCGCCAAAGCCCAGGTTGGTCGAAAGCGCCCAGGTAAGGTCGGCGCGAACCGCGCGATTGGGCGTGTAATCAAGATCGCAGGCGGGATCGGGTGTGTGGTAGTTAATGGTCGGCGGCACCACGCCCTGCTCGAGCGCCATGGCACAGGCCATGACCTCGATGGCGCCCGTGGCACCGATCATGTGGCCGGTCATCGACTTGGTCGACGAGACGTGTGCGGCGCGTGCCGCGTCCTCGCCGAGCGCACGCTTTATGCCCGCCGTCTCGGACGAATCGTTGAGCTTGGTCGAGGTGCCGTGAGCGTTGATGTAAAGGCCCTCGGAAGGCTTAACGTCGCCCTCGACCACCGCCAGCGATATCGCACGGGCAATGCCGGCAGCCTCGGGATCGGGGCTCGTGATGTGATAGGCATCATCGGTGTTGCCGTAGCCCACGACCTCGGCATAAATGTGCGCACCGCGCGCCTGCGCATGCTCCATGCCCTCGAGAACCAGCACGCAGGCGCCCTCGCCCATCACAAAGCCGTCGCGGTCTGCATCGAACGGGCGGCAAGCCGTCGACGGGTCAGGATTAGTGGTGAGAGCACGGCAGGATGTAAAGCCCGCAACGGCATCGGGGATGATTGCGGCCTCGGCGCCGCCGGCCAGGATTGCATCGGCATAGCCGTGCTTGATGGCGCGGAACGCCTCGCCCACGGCATGGGCCGAGGTCGCGCAGGCGGTCACCACGGGCAGGGTCGGGCCCTTTGCCTTGTGGCGGATTGCGATATTGCCCGAAGCCATATTGGGGATCATCATCGCGATCATATAGGGCGATGCGCGGCGGGGCCCCCGATCGGCGATCGTGTGGACGTTGTCGACGAGTGTCTGCATGCCGCCCACGCCCGAACCCACGTAGACGCCCAGGCGCTCGCGATCGATGGCGCCCTCGACATCAAAGCCCGCATCGTGCATGGCCTCGTCCGACGCTGCCAGGGCAAACTGAACGCAGGGGTCCAGGTGCTTGGCGTCACGCTTGCCAAAGTACTCGTTGCCGTCAAAACCCTTGACCTCGGCCGCCACCTTAACGGCAAACGCATCGGTATCGAAGTGCGTGATCGGGCCGATGCCGCACGTGCCGGCGCACATGGCCGCCCAGGTAGCAAGCGCCGTGTTACCGAGCGGCGATACGGCACCGATACCGGTGATTGCAACTCTCTGTTCCATCATGGTCTCCTCATTCAAGCCGTTGTTCGGCCCTAGTTTCTACATCGCCATTCCGCCGTCGACGCGCACGACCTCGCCCGTAATGTAGGCAGCCGCATCACTCGCCAAAAAGCGCACCACGCCGGCCACTTCCTCGGGGCGCGCCATGCGCTTTAGGGGAATCTGCTCCTCGGTTGCCGCGCGAACCTTCTCCGAAAGCTTTGCCGTCATATCGGTCTCGACAAACCCGGGGGCGACCGCGTTCACTCGTACGCCGCGGGACGCAAGCTCGCGCGCCACCGCCTTGGTCAGGCCGATGACGCCCGCCTTGGAGGCGGCGTAGTTGGCCTGCCCGGCATTGCCCATCAGGCCCACAACCGAGCTCATGTTGATGACGCAGCCGCCGCGCTGACGCATAAAGGTCTTGGTGAGCGCGCGCGTCGTATTGAACGTGCCCTTGAGATTGACATCGAGCACGCG
The DNA here is from genome assembly GCA_048203815.1 of Collinsella sp. GTDB lineage: Bacteria > Actinomycetota > Coriobacteriia > Coriobacteriales > Coriobacteriaceae > Collinsella. Next base: position 5,905 of record DBFBKG010000127.1, read on the forward strand.
GTCGAAGGCATCGTCACCCATACGCATGAGCAGGCCGTCGCGCGTGATGCCGGCGTTGTTGACGAGCGCCCAAATGGAGCCAAAGTCGTTGAGGACCGCTTCCACGCATGCGTTGACGGCAGCGGGGTCGGCCACGTCACATTGATATGCGCGCGCCGTGGCGCCAGCCGCCTCGCAGGCCTCGCACGTCTCGTGCGCCGCATCGACGCTGCCGGCATAGACGACGGCGATATCGTAGCCATCCTCCGCCAGGCCCACGGCACAAGCGCGGCCGATGCCGCGCGAGCCGCCCGTGACCAGTGCCACGCGGCGCGATCCGTCGAACTTGAGCGCATCGTTGTTCAAATTGCCCATGTCATTCCTTTCGGGTTACAGCCCTGTGGACTATGCGAGCTCGTCGGCAATAGCTGCGACTTGCTCGGCCGTCTCGCACGAATACACACGAACGTCGCTCAACGTACGCTTGACCAGGCCCGACAGCGTTTTGCCGGGGCCGACCTCAATAAACGTGTCGATGCCTTGATCCTGCAGAGCATGCAGCGTGTCGACCCAGTGCACGGCATGACTCACCTGGTTGGCCAAGACATCCGATGCCGCCTGCGGGTCGGCCGGATAGGGCGCCGCCGTCATGTTTGCCATAACAGGAATGAGCAACGGGGACGGCGCGTGACCGGCTTGGATATACCTCGCCAGCCCCTCAGTCGCCTCGGCCATATAGGGGCTATGGAATGCACCCGACACCGCGACCTTCATGGCGCGACCGCCAGCCTCTTTTACCAGGACGTCGAGGGCCTGCAACACATCGGGCGCTCCGGCCACAACCGTCTGCTGCGGACTGTTGTAGTTGACCGGCCAGCAGTCCTCGCCGGCCTGTTTTGCCAAGCCCTCGACCTGCGCCGCATCGAGTTTGATGACGGCGCGCATTCCGCCGGGGTGACGCTCGGCCGCTGTGGCCATCAATGCCGCGCGCTCGCACACAAGCTCAAAGCCCGCTCGCGTATCGAACGCCCCCGCAAAGGTGAGTGCAGCGACCTCGCCCAGCGAGAATCCCGCACAAGCGGCAGGCACCACGCCGCGCTCGCGCAGGGCGGTAGCCGCTGCCAGGTCGTGAACGAACACGCACGGCTGCGTGTTCTCGGTCTGCGAGAGCTCCTCCTTGGAGGCGCTCCGGCACTGCTCGCTGGTCCCCGGGCGTACCTCATCGGCAATGGCGAACACCTCGGCGGCCGCCGGTGATGCCTCGATGAGATCGACGCCCATCGCGGGGTGCTGGGCGCCCTGGCCGGCAAACAGAAACGCTACGCTACCCATGCGCACGCGCCCTTCAGGACGCGCTCGGCACCCTCGACCAGATCGTCTACGATTTCGCGTGCGCTCTGGCGTTCGTTGACCATGCCAGCAATCTGTCCGCACAAAAACGAACCCTCTTCGTAATTACCGTCCTTTGCGGCTTTACGAAGCGCGCCCGTGCCCATGGCCCCGAGCTCCTCGGGGCTTGCGCCCGCCGCCTCGTTCTTGGCATACGCGTTGGTGAAGGGGCTCTTGAGGGCGCGAACCGGATGTCCCGTCGAGCGACCGGTCGCACGCGTCGACGTGTCGCCTGCCTTGAGCACCAGCTCTTTGTACTGTTCGGATACGGTGCACTCGTTTGCGACCAGAAAGCGTGTTCCCACCTGGACGCCGGCAGCGCCGAGCATAAAGGCGGCCGCCACACCGCGGCCATCGGCGATGCCGCCAGCCGCAACCACGGGAATATCGACCGCATCGACAACCTGCGGGACAAGTGCCATCGTCGAGGTCTCGCCAATATGGCCGCCTGATTCGGTGCCCTCGGCAACCACGGCAGTGGCTCCGCGACGCGCCACGAGACGCGCCAGCGCCACCGAAGCCACGACGGGAATAACCTTGATGCCTGCATCGTTCCAGGCCTTCATGTACTTGGTGGGATTGCCGGCGCCGGTCACCACAACGGGCACCCGCTCATCAATCACCACTTGTGCGACCTCGTCGACAAACGGGCTCATGAGCATAACGTTGACGCCAAAGGGCTTATCCGTCTTGGCGCGCAGCTCGTGAATCTGATCGCGCAGCCAGTTTGCGTCGGCATTCATGGCCGCGATAATCCCTAAGCCGCCTGCCTCGGACACGGCAGATGCCAGCGAGGCATCGGCAATCCAGGCCATGCCACCCTGGAACACGGGTTTTTCGATGCCGAGCAGATCGCAGAGAGGAGACTTGAGCATCACTACTTCTCCAATGCCGCCTCGACCGTATCGACGAACTCGCCGACCGTCTTGGGGTTCTCCTCGGTATCGAGCGCAATGCCAAACTCGTCCTCGACGGCAACGAGGATCTCGACGGTACCCAAGCTGTCGAGGCCAATCTCCTCGAGCGTGGACTCGGGCTTCATCTCGACATCGTCAAGGCCAGCGGTCTCGCGGATAACGTCGCAAACGCGCTCGAAGGTCTTCTGATCTGCCATGGTGTTTCTCCTTTTTGTTTTGCCCCTGGGGCGTTTTTATTACCTATGTGCAACTACTTCCAACGAAGCAGATAGCCACCTATATCCAAGCCGGCACCAAATCCAACGAGGGCGACGGTGTCGCCCGCATTCAGTGCGTCGGTACGTGCTAGCCGGTCAAGCGCAAAGGGAATGCAGGCGCTCGAAATGTTGCCGGTCTCGCGCAGCGTTCGAACCACACGCTCGTCTGGCACGCCGAGGCGTTTGACCGCCTGACTCAGGATTCGTTCGTTAGCCTGATGAAATACAAAGTGGTCGATGTCCTCGACCGCGATGCTCGCGTCGCAGGCGAGCTTGTTGACCGTGTCGCAGATGGCGTTGACGCCGAACTTGAAGACGCGACGGCCGTTCATGGAAAGCACGCTCGCGCTATCTGCGGAGTCCTTAAACGGCGAGGTGCCGACCAGACCGGGAACGCGCAACGTCTCGACGTCGGGCGCTGTCGAAAGCTCAACGGCAAGAGGGTTGTCTCCCCCAGCCCCTATGACCGCAGCACCCGCGCCATCGCCAAAGAGCACGCACGTGGCACGGTCGGTCCAATCGAGCGCGCGCGTCATCTGCTCGGCGGCAACGACCAGCACGTGCTCGGCGCGAACTCGGGCGATATAGCCCTCGGCGACATCGAGCGCAAAAACGAAGCCAGCACAAGCCGCCGAAACGTCGAAGGCAGGACATGTGGCACCCAGGCGCTCAGCAACGGCGCACGCTTCGGCGGGAACGAGATGATCGCCCGTCGTCGTCGAACAGACGATAAGATCCAGCTGGCTCGCGTCGATTCCGGATACCTGGAGTGCCCGCTCGCTCGCCGCTACGGCAAGGTCGTCGAGTGACTCAGTGGTGCAGACGTGGCGGCTCTTGATACCGGTGCGGGTAAAAATCCACTCATCCGAGGTATCGAGGAACTCGGACAGCTCGTCGTTGGAAACGCTGCGCTCGGGAAGAGCCGAGCCCGTTCCCAGTATCGTGAAACCCATCACTAACCTCCTTTGAGTTGTTGACGTGTTTACATCGACCAAGAGAGGATAGCGCATTTCAGTCATTGTTGACGTGTTAACATTAAATTGTCCAAATGCGACAAAGGCTTCACATTGTGTCTGCCTCACGACACCATTGCGTTATTCACTTATTCATTAAGGAGGTAGCAGCCGCTATGGATGCCAAATTAACGATAGTCGACGTAACCGGATCGACCAACGATGACCTGCTCGAAGCAGGAAAACAAGGAGCGCCGCACGGCACAGGACTTGCCGCCCGGGCTCAGACTGCAGGACGCGGCCGGCGCGGCCACAAGTGGGATTCAACCGCCGGCAACCTATTGCTTTCGATTGTCCTGCGTCCATGCGTTAATCCTGCAAAGTACTCTGGTCTTGCCGCCGTCAGCGGCCTAGCGGTGCTCGAGGCGCTCGAAAAGCAGGGTCTTGCAAACGAGATTGGCCTCAAATGGCCCAACGACCTGGTCGCGCGAGGACGCAAGCTCGGCGGCATTCTGGTCGAGGCGGCACGCGATAACGAAGGCAAACCTTTCGCCGTCTGCGGCATTGGCGTCAATGTGAACTATGTGCCTTCGGAGGTTCCCGATGACGGCCTGCCGGCAATCGGTCTCTCGGACCTCAACGAGAATGTTCCCGCCGTCGATGTGCTACTCAAGGAGGTCTATCACGCGGTCGTGAACGCTGTAGACACATGGGCAGAGCGTCTCAACGCCATGGAAGAAGACGCCGGACCGCTCGCGACCGTCCACGGCGAATATATCGGTCATCTCAATTGGATTGGGGATCACGTTATCGCCCGTTCCCCCGCTGGGGACGAGCTGGCGCGTGGAATCTTTCAAACGGTCGATGACTTTGGTCGCGCGTGCATCGAGACAGAAGACGACTTGCGATCCTTCCATTTTGAGGAGGCATCGCTGCGCCCCATGGGTAAATAAGACGCCATAGCCACCCATTCGGCCGCATTATCCGGGCCCCCAAGGCCACCATTCAAAACAAAAGAGCCCCGCTACCATAATGGCAGCGGGGCTCTTTAAGCTATGAGCGATATCGCTTAGAGCTTGATGTCGATGTCGACGCCAGCGGGGAGGTCGAGACGCATGAGCGAATCAACGGTGCCCGAGGTGGGGTCGAGGATGTCGATGAGGCGCTTGTGGGTGCGCATCTCGAAC
>DBFBKG010000128.1:0-6833 GCA_048203815.1 Collinsella sp.
CTCGGGCACGCTAATTGAGAAGCCGCACAGCTTCTCGACGGCCTGCAATATCGCGACGCAGATCATCGCCCAGGTTGCCTCCTCCCAGTACGGCGGTCAGTCCATCTCGCTGACTCATCTTGCCCCCTTTGTTGAGGTGAGCCGTCAAAAGATTCGTGGCGAGGTCGCCCGCGAGCTCGAGGAGCTCGGCGTTTCCGCATCTCCCGAAAAGGTTCGCGAGGTCGTTGAGGATCGCCTGCGTGACGAGATCCGTCGCGGCGTCCAGACGATTCAGTATCAGGTCGTGACCCTTATGACCACCAATGGCCAGGCGCCGTTCGTGACGGTCTTTATGTATCTTAACGAGGCCCGTACGCCTCAGGAGAAGCACGACCTTGCCATGATCGTGGAGGAGACGCTTCGCCAGCGCTACGAGGGCGTTAAGAACGAGGCCGGCGTGTGGATTACCCCGGCATTCCCCAAGCTTATCTATGTACTCGAGGACGATAACGTTCACGAGGATTCCCCGTACTTCTACCTGACCCAGCTGGCTGCCAAGTGCACCGCCAAGCGCATGGTGCCCGATTACATCTCCGAGAAGAAGATGCGCGAGCTCAAGCTGTCTAAGGGCGAGACCGCCGGCAACGGCGATTGCTACACCTGCATGGGTTGCCGCAGTTTCCTGACGCCCGACCGTTCGGGCAACGGTTTTAACAACGTTGCCAACGCGCTGAACTACGACCCGAACAAGCCCAAGTACTATGGTCGCTTTAACCAGGGCGTTGTGACCATCAACCTGCCTGATGTCGCACTGAGCTCGCACCAGGATATGGACAAGTTCTGGAAGATCTTCGATGAGCGCCTTGAGCTGTGCCACCGTGCCCTGCTGTGCCGTCATGAGCGCCTGATGGGTACACTTTCTGACGCCGCGCCGATTCTTTGGCAATACGGCGCCCTGGCGCGTCTGAAGAAGGGCGAGACGATCGACAAGCTGCTCGTGGGCGGATACTCTACGATCAGCCTGGGCTATGCCGGCCTGTATGAGTGCGTTAAGTACATGACGGGTCACAGCCACACCGAGAAGGAGGGCACGCCGTTTGCCATGGCCGTCATGCAGCACATGAACGACAAGTGCGCCGAGTGGAAGGCCGAAAGCGATATCGACTTCTCGCTGTACGGCACCCCGCTTGAGTCGACGACCTACAAGTTTGCCAAGTGCCTGCAGCGCCGTTTTGGCATTATCCCGGGCGTGACGGACAAGGGCTACATTACCAACAGCTATCACGTCCATGTGTCCGAGGAGATCGACGCATTCGACAAGCTCAAGTTCGAGGGTATGTTCCAGCAGCTTTCGCCGGGCGGTGCCATCTCCTACGTCGAGGTTCCCAACATGCAGGACAACCTCAAGGCTGTCATTCGCGTGATGCAGTACATCTACGACAACATCATGTACGCCGAGCTCAACACCAAGAGCGACTACTGCCAGGTGTGCGGCTACGACGGTGAGATCAAGATTGTCGAGGACGATGGCAAGCTGGTGTGGGAGTGCCCCAATTGTGGCAATCGTGACCAGGAGAAGATGAATGTCGCCCGTCGCACGTGCGGTTACATCGGTACCCAGTTCTGGAACCAGGGCCGAACCGAGGAGATCCGCGACCGCGTGCTGCATCTCTAATAACCATCCCAGGCTGCCCCGTAGCGAGGCCCCGGACCTTTACTCGCTATTTCGGACAGTCCTGGCTCACGACGGAGGCGCCACTGGCGCCTCCTGTTCGTGCGGAACTCATATCGAGCAAAGGTCCGGGGCCTCGCTACGGGCAGCCAAGTTGATGTAGCTGAGATGCGGCATGCGGTCTGCTCACTCCTCGAAGTTCTTAGCGGAAATAATTTGAGCTGCAGCTGCGATTTACTTGCGATGGCGGTTGAGCTGCAGCTGAGTATTTATTGGACCTCGAACCCTATGCTCGATGTTCGCTTCGTTCATTGAGTTACCCTTTGCATGAGGCCGGGACATATCGTCCCGCCCGCAGTTTCGCAGGCCGAAGGCCGAGAATGTTTGAGGACGGGATGATATGTCCCGGCCTCCCGGGAGAGTTACCTATGAACTACGCGAACATTAAGTATTTCGACATTGCTGATGGAGAAGGCGTTCGTACTTCTCTGTTTGTGAGCGGGTGCCGTCGTGGGTGCAAGAATTGTTTTAACTCTGTCGCGTGGGACTTTGCCGCTGGCGAGCCGTTCGATAGCGCCGTCGAGGACAAAATTATCGAGAGTCTCGATCATCCCTTTATCGATGGTCTGACGATTTTGGGCGGCGACCCTATGGAACCTGAGAATCAAGCGGGGCTTGTCGACTTTATCGAACGCGTGCGTGCGGCCTATCCATCGGGGTCGGGCAAGACCATTTGGTGCTTTACCGGCGATGTGCTCGAGGAGCTTATGCCGGGCGGTTGCCACCATACCGAGGTCACGGACCGTATCCTGGCCTGCCTCGACATGTTGGTGGACGGCCCGTTCGTTCAGGATCTGTACGATATCTCGTTGCGCTTTAGGGGCTCGAGCAATCAGCGCGTGATCGACATGAACGCCACGCGCACTCGTGCTGCACGTGAGGGCGTTGCGCTTTGCGATGCTGTGGAGCTTTGGCGGGACGATCCGGTCTATTCGACCCATACTATGTAGCTGGCAGAGGTTGCGTGCCGGCGTGGTACCATAGCGCGAACGCGAAATCGAAAAAAGTGAGGCCCAGATGGTCGATCAGGAAAAAGTCGAGACTGCCATTAAGCTGCTGCTTGAAGGTATAGGCGAGGACCCAACTCGTGAGGGCCTGCTGGAGACTCCGGCACGCGTCGCCCGTATGTATGGCGAGATTGCCGGCGGTATGGACCAGAGTGCCGAGGAGCACCTGTCCAAAACCTTTGCCGTCGCTTCGAACGATTTGGTTATCGAGCGCGACATTACGTTCTACTCGCTGTGCGAGCATCATCTGCTGCCGTTTTATGGTAAGGCTGCGATCGGCTATATCCCTAACGGTCGCGTGGCAGGTCTGTCTAAGCTTGCCCGCACGGTTGAGGTCTATGCCCGTCGTCTGCAGCTGCAGGAGCAGCTGTGTGCGCAGGTTGCCGATGCCCTCATGGAATATCTTGCTCCCCAAGGGGCGATTGTGCTGATGGAAGCCGAGCACATGTGCATGACCATGCGCGGCGTGCAAAAGCCCGGCACCAAGACCGTGACGCTCGCTCGTCGCGGCGTCTTTGAGACCGATCCCGCGCTCGAGGAGCGGTTCTTTAGGATGCTGGGTCGTTAGCATGAGGGTCGTCAACGACTTTACATCGAAGACCGATGAGGGGACGTCGCGTCGCGGTTTTATGGCTTCGGGCCTGGCGCCTTTTGGCGTCATGCCTCGTATCGATTACATCTGTGCCAATGGCCTGTTCCGGCGGCACCTGGGCAACATTGCACAGTTGGAATCGGGGCGCATCTTTTGCCGCCACGGTATTGACCATCTGCTGGATGTCGCGCGCATTATGTGGATTAAGAATCTCGAGGAACAGCTCGAATTTGACCGCGAGATCATCTACGCCACGGCACTTCTTCACGATATCGGCAAAGATGAACAGTATGAATCGGGTATATCCCATGATGTTGCAAGCGAACGCGTCGCTGATGCGATTCTTGGCGGCATGCCCGATGACGTGGCGTTTGAGCCGGCCGATGCCGCAGCCATTAAGACGGCCATTCTGGGCCATCGAAAGCTGCGCGTGAACAGCCAACCGCTTGAGCGTCTGCTCTATGCAGCCGACAAAGCGTCGCGCGCCTGCTTTGCATGCCCCGCGCGCAATGCTTGCAACTGGAGCGATGATAAAAAGAACCTGTCGATTCGCGTGTAGTTATTTTACGCGGTCGGGGTTCTAAACGAAGGAGACGATCGCGATGAGCAACAAGAAACTGCCCGAGAATGCAACCAAGACTGAAGGCGCCGAGCTCGCCCGCCGTGGAAGGGGCGAAATATCCACCGCAACGGCGGTTCCCCACGTGAGCTATGACGATCTGCGCCATGCCGACCGTATTGTCATTGATGGGCTTGAGGTTTTTGCTAACCACGGCGTATATCCCGAAGAGAACGCGCTGGGCCAGAAGTTCATCGTGTCCTTGGTGCTCTATGCCGATCTGCGTGCAGCGGGGGAGCACGATAACCTGGACGCCTCGATTGACTACGGCTCGGTGTGCCACGATGTCGACGGCTATCTGCGCGAACATACGTTTAAGCTCATCGAGGCGGCAGCCGAGGGGACAGCCCAGATGCTGCTGCGGCGTTATCCCTCGCTGCTTGGTGTGCGCATCAAGCTCGATAAGCCGTGGGCTCCTGTTGGCCTGCCCCTGGCAAGCTGTGGCGTCGAGATCGAGCGCGTGCGCTAGTCGACGCTAGAGCTTGTTGAGGGGTGGCTGCTTGAGCCGCTGCGACAGAGCTCTATTGTTGGGGCAGTACGTGTCGAGCAGAGCGTGAAACCGCTGATTGTGGCTTGGCTCGAGCAAGTGGACGAGCTCGTGGGCGACAACCATGTCGAGACACTCGATGGGATAGGCGGCAAGTTCGCGTGCGATGCGAATGGCTCCGGTCTTGGGCGTGCATGAGCCCCAGCGCGTTTTCATGCTGCGCACGGAGACGCGGGCCACGGTGACGCCCATTGCGATTTCGTACGCGTGCACAATGTCGCGTAGCGCTGCGGTGACCTCGGATGCATAGAGTTGGTCGATGCGGGTCTGGAGTTCTTTGGGCGTTAGACCGTCGAGGGCTGTGCGCTGCTTTGCCTGCGCGCGCTCACTTGGCTCGTCGGTACCCATAAAGCTTGCGAAGGTGGCCTGCTTGGGCCGCGGCGCGGGTGATGCAAAGTTGTGATCGAGTGCGTCCTGTACCGTGATGGGCTTGCCCCAAAGCGCAATGATGGACGAGGGGCTGAGCGGCTCTCGCGCTGTCGCCTGATGTTGCTCACGCTGGTCAAGTCGGCTGATAATCCAGGCGCTGTTGCGCTTCACAAACGCTTCGATACGCTCGCGGCTGGCGCCGAGCGGTGCGCTGGCGTGGGCCTCACCGCTCGATGTGATGCGTAGGTTGAAGTTCTTGACGCGCTTTTTGGTAACGACGACGGGGATGGATGTGCCATCCGGTCGGGATACGGTAATCGTAAATTGCTGCGTCAAAAGCGGTCCTTCAGGTTGGGGACGGGCCGGCATGTCGACCGTTCGGCATGCCGGCCCGCTCAAGGGACGTGAAATTAATAACGCTCAAAGAAGGCAAGCGCGTTATCGCTGCAGAGCTTCTGCATCACGGTCTTGCCAAAGTGCTTGGAGAGCATGTTCTGGAATTCGGGCATCTTGCTGGCATCGGAGAGGAAAGCGGGCACCGTGGCGCCGTCCCAGTCGCCGCCGAGCGCGATGACGTCCTCGCCGCCCAGGTCGAGCCAGTGCTCGATATGTGCCGCCAGCTGGTCGAAGGTGACGTCTGCGGCGGTCTTGTCGGTTGCGTCGTTGGAAAGGAACTCGCTGCAGTAGTTGAGGCCGACGATGCCACCCATGTCGCGAATGGTGCAGAACTGGTCGTCGGTGAGGTTGCGCTTGACGCCGCAGACGGTGCGGGAGTTGGAGTGGCTGGCGACAAAGGGGCGCGTGGCGTGGGCGACAACCTCGTCAAAGCACTCATCGTTGAGGTGGGAGACGTCGAGTACCATGCCGGCGTGCTCCATCTGCGTAAGTGCCTCGATGCCGGCGGCGGTGAGGCCGGCGTGGGTATCGTGCCCGCTCGCGAGCGGTCCCTGCGCGTTCCAGCTGAGTGATGACATGAGCACGCCCAAGCTCTTGAGCACCTCGATCAGCGCGGGGTCCTCGGCAAAGAACGTGGCGTTTTCGATGGTGTGGATGCAGGCGACCTTGCCGTCCTTGAGCGCGGGGCGAATGTCTGCGGCGCTGCGTACGTTGACCATGCGGTCGTGGTTGAGCGTTGCCTGGCCGCTCATATGCGCCATGATCTGCGCCTGGAAGCGCGCGGCGTGGGCGGCGGGAATCTCATCGGGGACAAACGTGGCGAAGCACTGTGCCCATGGCGTGTTGCCGATCTTTGCGAGCGAGATGGCGCAGGCGTTGCCCTCGATGAGGTCGAAATCTTGCGGATGCGTTTCGTCGCCGGGGAAATAACCGTCGGTGCCGGCGGTAAAGCGCAGGTCGAGATCGAGCGTGGCCCAGCCGATGCGGTCGGCGGTGTCGCAGTGTAGGTCAAATACGGGATATGCCATGGTTCCTCCGGTTGCAGCGTTTCTTTGCAAACTGTCTTTGAATTGTATGACTAGGGTATAGTTAGCGCCATATGTTCACGGCGGCCCGCGTTGTGCGCCGCCCTTATCACGGAGGTTACCATGTCCAACCAGGGCAAGAAGGTCAAGACCCATTATCGCGGCACGCTCGATGACGGCACGCAGTTCGATAGCTCCTACGATCGCGGCGAGCCGCTGGAGTTCACCTGCGGCGCCGGCCAGATGATCAAGGGCTTCGACGCCGCTGTTGTCGACATGCAGGTGGGCGAGAAGAAGACCGTGCACATTCCTGCTGCCGATGCCTACGGCGAGCACAATCCCGAGATGGTTCTGACCTTCCCGGCCGAACAGGTTCCCAACATCGAGCAGATTGAGAAGGGCATGAAGCTCTTCTTGTCCACGCCGAGCGGTATGCCCGTCCCCGCCGTGGTCATCGACGTGACGCCCGAGGCCGTGACGCTCGACGCCAACCACGAGCTGGCCGGCAAGGATCTCAACTTTGATATCGAGCTCGTCGAGGTCGAGGGTTAGGCTATGCCTGCAAAT